>NZ_JBSFNC010000014.1:0-106029 GCF_053586895.1 Amycolatopsis sp. NPDC003731
CCAAGCCGCCGCGGGTGGACGTCAGCCTCAAGATCGTCCGGGTGCTGCGGGCCGCCGGGCGCCACAGCGAGGCTTCTCACGCACTCAGGGAGTGCGAGTCCGGGCTGTGGCGCAGTTTGGTAGCGCACTTGACTGGGGGTCAAGGGGTCGCAGGTTCAAATCCTGTCAGCCCGACGGACACACTTGCAGGGCCCGTGAGCGGCACCACCGCCGCTCACGGGCCCTTTGTGTTGCCACCCGCCCGGTTACCGGATCCGGTCCCGAGTTGACATTCATCCGTTTTGCCTGTTTGCATGAATTACCCTTTTCGACGGCCATCAGGCGTGGTAGACCCACCCGCCGTACCGGGTCGGTGACGGATCGCACTGGTGGAAAATCACTATTCCTTCTTTGGGGTTACCCGCTCCCGCTTTGAAGAATTTCGCATTTCCGGAGATGTCCGCCCACTCGCCGGCGGGCAGAGTATCGCTGCGGGGAGTGGCGCCGGAATCGGTGCCGGAAACAAACAATGAGCTCCGAGGAGCGGGTGATGTTGAACCGAAGACGACTGCTGGGGTGGGCGACGGCCGGGGGCGTGGTGGGCGGGGCGGCGCTGCTGCCTTCCGTGCTGACCCGGGAACCTTCGCCCGGCGGGGCGGACCACACCGGGCACGCCCCGGCCGACGGTGCCGCGGCCGGCGGGGGCCGTCCGGCGGCGGGGCTGGGGGTTTCGTTCTCGCAACGCTTGCCGATACCGCAGGAGCTGACGCCGGTGCGCCGCCGCGACGGCGTCGACGTCTACAAGATCCCGATCAAGACGGCGCAGCACGCGTTCCAGCCCGGCAAGCCGACGACGGTGCGCTCGTTCGGCGGCCTGTTCGTCGGGCCCACCATCCGCGCCAAGACCGGCACGCCGGTGGAGGTGACCTTCACCAACCAGCTGGACGTGCCGTCCAATGTCCACCTGCACGGCGGGCACAACGCCCATGCCGACGACGGCTACCCGATGGACGTGCTCAACCCCGGGCAGAGCCGGACCTACCACTACCCGAACCGCCAGCAGGGCGCGACGCTCTGGTACCACGACCACGCCCACCACCTCGAGGCCGAGAACGTCTACCGGGGACTGCACGGCCTCTACATCATCGACGACGACGCGGAACGCGGCCTGAACCTGCCTTCGGGGCAGTACGACGTGCCGCTCATGATCCGCGACATCCAGCTCGACGCCAACGGCGCCATGGTCTACCCGAACTTCCCACCGGACCGCACCACCACCCTCGTCAACGGCGTCGAGACCCCCTACTTCCAGGTCGCGGCCCGCAAGTACCGGTTCCGGCTGCTCAACAGCGCCAACGATCGGCAGTTCCGGCTCACCCTGGGCGGCCTCCAGATGACGCAGATCGGCTCCGACGGCGGGCTGCTGCCGGCGCCGGTGCAGCGGTCGGAGATCCTGCTCGGGTCCGCGGAACGCGCGGACATCGTGGTCGACTTCTCGCGCGTGCCCCTGGGTTCGCACCTGGTGCTCCAGGACATCTACGGCCCGGTGATGCGGTTCGACGTGACGCGCCTCGCGGTCGACACCAGCCGCGTGCCCGCCGTCCTGCGGCCACTGCCCGCGCTGGGCCCGGCGACCGTCCAGCGGGAGATCACCCTGCGGTTCGACGAAACCGGCACCGTCGGTCTCGTCAACGACCAGCCCTACGACCCCAACCGGGTGGACCTGAAGGTCAAGCGCGGCACGACCGAGATCTGGACCGTCCGCAACACCGACACCGTCCGGGGTATACCCCACTCGTTCCACCTTCACCTCGAGCAGTTCCGCGTGCTCGACCGCAACGGCGGGCCGCCGGCACCGGACGACGCGGGCCGCAAGGACACGGTGAACCTCGATCCGGGCGAGTGGATCCGGGTGCAGACCACCTTCACCGACTACGTCGGCCGGTACGTCTACCACTGCCACTTCCTGGAACACTCGAGCATCGGCATGATGGCGGAAATGGAGATCGTCCCCTGACGGGTGGTACCGCGGGGCGGGCGGCGGGTCCGCCTGCCCAGCGGTACAGGTTTGCCCTCCCCTGCAGGTGGGGTAGTCATCCTTTTTGGCCGGTCATGGCCAGGCGCGGACGACGGAGGTGGAGCCGGTGGCCGAGGTGCGCTTCGAAACGGCGGTCCGGGCCGGGTGCACGGTGGTGACCGCCGCCGGGACGCTCACCCCGGCGAGCGCGTCCGGGCTGCGCGACGGCGTGCTCAAGGTCGCCACGGACGCCCCCGGCTGCGTGATCGCCGACATCCGCGGCCTCACCGTCGAGCACGACCGCCTGTTCAGCCTGTTCTCGGTGATCGCCTCGCGGATCGGTGACTGGCCGGGCGTGTCGTTCGCGGTGGTGACCGACCGGGCCGACCACCTGGCCGGCCTGCACGCCCGCTCGATCGACGAGTTCGTCGCCGTGCACCCGGACGTGGCCGGCGCGGAGCGGGCGGGCGACCGGGCTCCCCGCCAACGGGCCGTGCGGGAGTTCCCGCCGTCGACGTTCGCCTCGACCATGGCGCGGCGGTTCGTCGGCGAAGTCTGCGCACGCTGGGCGGTGCCGGAGTTCGCCGGCGACGCCCAGATCGTCGCGACCGAACTGGTCGAGAACACCGTCGTGCACACGGCATCACCGGCCCGGCTGCGGCTGGAGCTGCGCCGCGAGCTGTTCCGGGTGGCCGTCGCCGACGACGACCCACGGCCGGCGGTGCTGCACGAACGTTCGACGTTGACCGAACCCGGCCTGGGGCTGCGGGTGGTCGCGCAGACGGCGAGACGCTGGGGCTGCAGCCGCTCCTGGCTGGGTGGCAAGGTCGTCTGGGCGGTCCTGGACCGGCGGCCCCGGGCCCGGAAACCGGTTCCGTGGAGGGAGGAATCGTGAGCGGTGACATCGAGGTCGTGCCGGTGACCTCCGAGCAGGCCTTCGTGCTGCGGCTGACCGGGACGCTGAACTCGGGCACGACGGAGGTCGCGTCCGGCAAACTGGCCGACGCGACCGTGGTGCTGCCCCCGCCGTCGCTGATCGTGCTGGATCTGCGGGACCTGGAACTGCTCTCGGCCGCCGGCGCGCGGGTCCTCGTGTCCTTCGCCCTCGAACGGGCCCACCACGGAGTCCGGACCGCGGCGCTGCTCGACCCGGCCGGTGTGAACGCCCGCATCCTGCGCACCGCGGCGCCCGCGGACACGCTGCCCCTGCACACGAGTGTGGACGAGGCGATCACCGCGGCGCTTCCCGAGCACCCCGAGGTCGAGCGGCTCGGCGACCAGCTCGCCGCGCTGACCCGCGTCCTGCTGGACGCCCGAAGCGTCGGCCAGGCGCTGTCCCAGGTGGTGGCCGCCACCACCGTGGTCGTCCCGCATGCGCGGCTGGTCAGCATCACCCTGCGTGACCCGGGTGGGCGGTTCTTCACCCCGATCGAGGCGCCCGAAGTCGCCATCGACCTCGATGACGTGCAGTACCGCACCGGGGAGGGCCCGTGCCTGGACGCGGCCACCCCGGACGGCCCCGCTTTCGCGCTCGAACAGGACCTGGCCCGCACGACGTCGTGGCCGCAGTTCGCGGCCGTGGCCACCGCGCACGGCCTGGGCGCGGTCCTCTCGACCGCGCTCCTGCCGCCGTCCGGCCCGGCCGCCGTGAGCGGCGCGCTCAACATCTACGCCCACCGCGGAGGCATCACCGACGCCGACCGCCACCGCGCCCTGTTGCTGGCCACGCACGCTTCCCTGGCCCTGCAGCACGCCCGCAGCGTCGAGGTCGCCGAACTGGAACAGGCCAGCCTGCGGCGGGCCATCGCCTCCGGGACGTCATCGGGCAGGCGAAAGGCATCCTGATGGCCCGGCAGGGCCTCGACGCCGACGCGGCGTTCGACCTGCTGCGGCGCACCTCGCAGCAGCTCAACGTCAAGCTGGCCGACATCGCGGCCGGCCTGGTCGGCAACCATTCCGCGCTGGCGGCCGAAGACCGGCGCCCTTGACGATCGGCCGGCGCGGGAAACTCCGATCGGCTCGCGCGCCGGTCGCGGCCATGGTGCTCACCGGGAGAACGGAGCCGAGAGGTCGGCGGCCGGAAGATCACGCCGCCGCCGCATTCGTCGGTGATTCCCGGCGAGCACGACCGGTGTCACGTCCGCGCTCCTTCCGCCGGGACCCGGGCATCCAGCAGGTACCGCGCCAGCTCGGCGACGGTCGGCCGGTCGAAGACGACCGTGGCCGGCAAGTCCAGGCCCGACAGCTCCGTGAGGCGGGTGCGCAGCTCGATCACGGTGAGCGAATCGAACCCGAGTTCCGGGAACGGGCGGTCGTCGGCGATCACGGCGGCGTCCGGGTGGCCGAGGACCGCCGCGACCTCCGCGCGCACCAGGTCGCGCAGCTCCGGCTCGGCCGGGTTCGGCGGCCAGCTCGGCCGCGCCGGAGCCAGGCGGGCGGGCGCACCGCCGGTCGGTGGGGCCAGTGCCGCCGACGGGTCGAAGCGGACCGGGACCAGCACGGGTTCGGGCGAGCCGAGGGCCGCGTCGAACAGGGCCAGGCCCTGCTCGGCCGTCAACCCTTCGACGCCGGACGCCCGGATGCGCCGCCGGGCCGTGGCCGAGATGCGGTCGCCGAGGCCGGTGCCCAGCTCCCACAGCCCCCACGCCAGGGACAACGCCGGCCGCCCGGCCGCGTGGCGGCGGCAGGCCAGGGCGTCCAGGACCCGGTTCGCCGCCGCGTAGTTGGCCTGGCCCGCCTTGCCGAACACGCCGGCGACCGAGGAGAACAGGACGAACGCCGTCAGCGGCAGGTCGCGGGTCACCTCGTCGAGGACCAGGGCCGCGTCCGCCTTGGGGCGCAGCACGACGTCGAGGCGTTCCGGCGTCTGGGCCGCCAGCACCCCGTCGTCGACGACGGCCGCGCTGTGCACCACCGCCGTCAACGGCGGGTCGCAGCCGGCGACCAGGCCGGCCACGGTGGCCCGGTCCGCGACGTCGGCCGCGACGATCCGGACCTCCGCGCCGAGGTCCCGCAGGGACGCGAGCAGTTCCGGCGCGCCGGGCGCCGCCGGCCCGCGACGGCTCACCAGCAGGAGGTGCCGGACGTCGTGCGCGGCCACCAGGTGCCGGGCCAGCAGGGCACCGAGCGCGCCCGTCCCGCCGGTGATCAGCACCGTCCCGGCCGGGTCGATCGGCCGTGCCGGGGCCGGGGCGGCGCGGGTGATGCGCAGGGCGTGGGGCACGCCGTCGCGGAGGGCGATCTGCGGTTCCGCGCTGCCGCCGGCGAGGTCGGCCACCCGCGTCACCGGAAAGCCCGGCTCGAGGTCGACGAGGCCGATCCGGCCCGGGTGTTCCGCCGCGGCCGCGCAGCCCAGTCCCCAGGCCGCCGCGGCGGCCGGGTCGGGGTCGGGGCCGGTCGCGTTGCGGGTGACCAGCAGCAACCGGCCGCCGCTGCCCTGCCAGTCGTGGAGCACCGACAGGGCGTGTTCGGCCGCCGCGCGCACGTCACCCGGTGTCCCGGCGATTTCGACAGTCCGGACCGGTTCCGTCGCCGCCGCCGGCGGGATCGGAATCCACTGTGGACGGTAGAGCATCGTGTCGGGGGCCGCCATCGGCCGGGTCGTCAGCGATTCGATCCCGGCCGCCGGGTTCCCGGCTTCGTCGTACAGCGTGACGCGGACGGAGCCGGCGCCGAGGCGGACGCCGTGCACCCGGGCTCGCCGGACGCCCGGCGCGTAGACCTCGACACCGCTCCAGAGGAACGGCACCCGCTGCTCGGCCGCCGGTCCCTCGGCCAGCGCGGTCGCGTGCACGGCCGCGTCCAGCAGGACCGGGTGCAGCTCGAACCGGCCGCCGACGCCCGGCGGCACTTCGACGTCGGCGAAGAACTCCGCATCGCGCAGCCACAACCGTTGTACCGCTCGGAAAGCGGGCCCGTAGGCGTGCGCGCGGTAGGCCTCGGCGACGTCGGCTTCCACGGCCCCGGCCGGTGGCCACTCCCCGCTCCGGACGGGCGGGAGCGGGCCGCGGGGGCGCAGCTTTCCGCCGGCGTGCAGGGCCAGCTCGGCGAAGACCGTCCCGGGCACCAGCACGGATCCGCCGACGACGTGGTCGGCCAGCCACCGGTGGCGGCGGACGCCGAGCGAGCCGCCGTGCACGACCCGCGGCGAGTCGGGCGCCTCCAATGCCGGGCCGAGCACCGCGTGGTCACCGCTGTCCCGCTCCGGGGACGGCTGGTCCAGCCAGTACCGCGTGCGCTTGAACGGGTAGGTGGGCAACGGGGTGATCCGCGCGCCCGAGCCGGCGAACACCGCGGGCCAGTCCACGCGGACGCCCGCGGTGTGCACCGAGCCCGCCGCGGCCAGCACCCCGGTGCCCGACATCGTCGCCGGCGCCAGCGGCAGGACGTCCGCGGCCAGGCGGCCGAGCGCCGGCGCCGGGCCGATCTCGAGACCGACGGCCGGCCCGGGGGCCGCCGCCGTGGCGAGCGCGTCGGCGAACCGCACGGTCGAACGGGCGTGCCGGCGCCAGTGGCCCGGCTCGATCTCCTCGACCGGTTCCCCGGTCACGCACGAGACGAGCGGGAGGGCCGGACGGCGGTGCGGCAGCCCGGCCGCGACCTCGTGGAACTCCGCCAGCATCGGCTCCAGCAACGGCGAATGGAAGGCGTGGCTGACGCGCAGCAGCGTCCCGCCACCGAAGCGATCGGCCAGCGCCGTCGTCGCGGCTCTTTCCCCGGAGAGCACCACCGAACGCGGGCCGTTGACGGCGGCGATGGCGACAGTGTCGCCCACGAAGGGCGCCACGTCCGCTTCGGTGGCCTCGACGGCGATCATCACCCCGTCGCCGGGCAGCGCGGCCATCAGCCGGCCGCGCGCCGCCACGAGCGTCGCCGCGTCCGCCAGCGACAGCACGCCGGCGACGTGCGCGGCGGTGATCTCCCCGATCGAATGGCCGAGCAGGACATCCGGGCGCAGGCCCCACGATTCGAACAAGCGGTATTGCGCGACGCCGAAGGCGAACAGCGCGGCTTGGGCGTGGTCGGTGCGGTCCAACGCTTCCCCGGTGAAGGCGGCCTCGCGCACGCCGCCGCCCAGGGCGTCGCACGCCTCGGCGAAGGCGTCGGCGAACACCGGGAACCGCTCGGCCAGTTCCCGGCCCATCCCGGCCCGCTGCGCGCCCTGCCCGCCGAACACGACGGCCAGCCGGGTTCCCGCCCGGACGGTCCGGCCCGGCACGCGCCCGTCGGCGACGGCACGCAGGGCCTCCCGGTTCGCCGCGGGCACCAGCACGCGGTGGGCAAGGGCCGTCCGCCGGGCGAGGGTGTAGGCGATGTCGACGGTGTCGGGCGCGTCGGCCAGACCGGCCGCGACGAGCCGGAGCGCGTCGGGGTCCGCGGCGCTGAGCAGCCACGGCGCCGCGGGGAACGGCCGGCGGGCCGGAGAATCCGCCGGCGGTGCCTCCTCGACGATCACGTGCGCGTTGGTGCCGCCGATGCCGAAGGCCGACACCCCCGCCCGGCGCACCCGGTCCGAACGCGGCCACGGCCGCGCCTCCGTCAGCAGCGCCACCCCGCCGGCCGACCAGTCGACGTGCGGGCTCGGCTCGTCCGCGTGTAGCGACGGCGGCAATTCCTCGTGCTGCAACGCCGTCACCATCTTGATCATCCCGGCGATCCCGGCCGCGGCCTGGGTGTGGCCGATGTTCGACTTCACCGAGCCGAGCCAGAGCGGAGCCCGGAGTGGCTCCCGGCGCGAGGTACGCCCGTAGGCCGCGATCAGCGCGTCCGTCTCGATCGGGTCGCCCAGCGGCGTCCCCGTCCCGTGCCCTTCGACGGCGTCGACGTCCGCCGCGGTCAGCCCCGCGTCCGCGAGCGCCGCCGCGATCAGCGCCTGCTGGGCCCGGCCGCTGGGCGCGGTCAGGCCGTTCGACGCGCCGTCGGCGTTCACCGCGGTGCCGCGCAGCACGGCCAGCACGGGATGCCCGTGCCGGCGGGCGTCGGACAGCCGTTCCAGCAGGACCACCCCGGCGCCCTCCGACCACGCCGTGCCGTCCGCTCCGGCCGCGTAGGACCGGCAGCGGCCGTCCGGGGAGAGGCCGCGCTGCCGGCTGAAGGCCAGGAACGTCCGCGGGGTGGCCATCACCGTGGCCCCGCCGGCGAGGGCGAGCGAACACTCCCCCTCGCGCAGCGCTTTCACGGCCAGGTGCAGCGCGACCAGCGACGACGAGCAGGCGGTGTCGACGGTGAGCGTCGGCCCGGTGAGCCCGAAGGTGTAGGAGATCCGGCCCGAGGCCACCGCGTGCGAGGAGCCGATGCCCAGCCACGCCTCGAGTTCGTGGGCGGTGGTGAACCGGCTCGCGTAGTCCTCGTTCATCACGCCGACGAACACGCCGGTGTCGCTGCCGCGCAGCGCCGGGACGTCGAGGCCGGCCCGCTCGAACGCCTCCCACGACGTCTCCAGGAGCACCCGGTGCTGCGGATCGGTGGACAGGGCCTCCCGCGGGGAGATCCCGAACATCCCGGCATCGAAGTCCGCGAACCCGTCGAGGAAGCCGCCGCGGCGGGTCACCGAATGGCCGATCCGGTCGGGGTCCGGGTCGTAGAGTTCGGCCACGTCCCAGCCGCGGTCGGCGGGGAACTCCCCCGTCGCGTCCACCCGGTCCGCCACCAGCCGCCACAGGTCCTCCGGCGAGCGCACCCCACCGGGGAACCGGCAGGCCATGGCCACGACGGCGATCGGCTCCGCGGACGGCGCCGGGGCCGTCCGCGCGGGCTCCTCCGGGCGGGCCGAGCCGAGCCGGGTCAGCTCGGCGATCACCGCGCCCGGCGTGGGGAAGTCGTAGATCAGCGAGTGCGGGACGGGCACGCCGGTCAGCGCGGTGATCCGGTGCCGGAACTGCACCCCCGCGAGGGAGGACAGCCCGAGGTCGGTGAACGGCCGGTCCCGCCAGCCGTCGCCGCCGTCATGGCCGCAGAGGGCCGTCAGCTCGGCCCGCACCACCGCGGCGAGATCCGGCTGCTTCAGCGCGTTCCGCTTCGGTTTGCCCGACGCGGTCCGCGGGATCGCATCGATTTCGAGGTAGGCCACGGGAACCTTGTGCAGCGACAGCCGGCTCAGGCAGAGGCTCCGCAGTTCCTCGGCGTCGAAGCCGCCGGGCCCGGCTACCACGAACGCCACCGGCACCTGCCCGACGACGTCGTCGGGGCGGCCGGTCACCAGGACCTCCCGCACCGACGGGGATTCCTCCAGCACCGCCTCGATCTCGGTCGGGTGGACGTTCTGGCCGCCGCAGACGATCACGTCGTCGACCCGGCCGGCCAGCACCAGCCGGCCGTCTTCGAACCGGCCGGCGTCGCCCGTGCGGTACCAGCCGTCCCGCAGCGGGGATCCGGTTCGCCCGTGGTAGCCCAGCAGCAGTCCCGGGCCGCGGACGAGCACCTCCCCCGCGTCGATCCGGACGTCCATGCCGGGTACCGGCACCAGTCCCGGGACCCCCGGTCGCTCCACCGCGACCTTGCCGCCCGTTTCGGTGCTCCCGTAGCCGTCGACGAGGGGCAGGCCGAACAGGTCCCGGACCGCGGCGCGGGTCGCCGGCGTGCACGGCGCTCCGCCGGTCAGGCACAGCCTCGGCGGGACGACCGGGCCGCCGGCCTCCTGGTGGAGCCGGTGGTAGGTGGCCGGCACCCCCGCGAGCACGCAGCCCGGGTGCTCGGCGAGCAACTCCGGTGAGCAGCCGTCGGCGAGACGGGTGTGGGCGCCGAGCGCGATCGTGGCAGTGAAGGCGAGCGCCAGGGCGTAGGCGTGGTGGAGCGGCAACGGCCACACCACGGTGTCCGCGGCTTCGATCCCGAAGACGGGGACGTAGCAGGCGGCGGTCGACCACAGCATCGCCCGCTGCGAAAGGAGAACGCCTTTCGGGCGGCCCGTGGTGCCGGAGGTGTAAAGCAGCCAAGCCGGCTCGTCCAGCCCGAGGTCGTCGCGCGGCGGGCCCGCGTTCGCCGGTGGCGGGTCCTCGACGAAGAGCACCCGCAGCCCCAGCCGTTCCGCCCGCGAGGCGTGCCGTGCCTCGGTGATCAGGAGCGTCGCCCCCGAGTCGTCGGCCAGGCGGGCGAGTTCGGTCTCGGTCGACCGCGCGCTCACCGGCACCCCGATCGCCGCCGCCCGCAGCACCGCCAGCAGGGCGACGACGAACTCGACCCGGCTGCCGACCTGGATCAGCACGCGATCGCCCCGGGAGACGCCGAGCCCCGCGGCGAGCCCGGCACTGGCGCGGGCCAGCTCGCCGTGGGTCAGCGTCCGCCGCCCGTCGGAGTAGGCGGGGCGGTCCGCGGGGTGCGCGGACAACGACGTCAGCAGCGGCTGGATGAACTCGGTCCGGATTTCCTCCACCGCTCCGGGTATACCGCAATCACCGCGGCTGCGTCGGCGGAACGGTGCCGGTCCGTTCGTCGCCGTAGCTCAGCCACGTCCCGATCGGCGCGCGCTGCCCGACGCCCGGACGGCGGTAGTCGCAGACGCCGTCGGGGAACGCCGTCCGCAGCCGCTGCCGCTCCGCCGCGGTGAAGGTGACCGGGTAGTCGCGGAAGTCGAGGGGCTTCAGCCGGCACTTCAGCACGTCCAGGGCCAGGCTCTCCCCCGCGACCATCCGGGTGTTGGCCGCGACCGGGTACTGCGCGCCGCACTGGCCGCTCGCCGGGTAGGTCAGCTTCTCGGTGATCCGCGACGCGGGTGAGAGGTAGCAGCCGTCGCCGAGGTCGGCCGGGCGGTTCGCCAGCACCTTCTGCTGGCGGCTGCGGTGTGAGCCGTCGGCGTCGATCGCGGTGAGCCAGCGGTCCATGGCGTCGAGTTCGTAGGCGCTGGCGGCGGCCGCTTCGGCCGGGGTGGGGTGGTTTTCGATGATGACCTGGTTGCCGGCGGTGCCGTTGGCGCGCAGAAGCCGTTGCCGCAGCACGTAAGACCACTCGGTGGTGTGGATGTCGTTGCCGAACCCGGCGAAGTCGAGGTCGGTTCGCTGGTCGATGATCGGCGTCTCCCGCAGGCCTTGCGACGCGGAGTTCAGGATGTCCTCGGCGTACACCGTGGCCAGGGCCTTCGGGTCGGCCGCGATCCGTTGCGGCACCGGTGTTCCGGTGTGGTCGAGGCCGCCGATGGCCGCGTTGAGGTCCACGAACTGGGCCGCGGTGATCGTGCCGGCCTTCAGCGCGTTCAGGCCGTACTGCACGCCGACGGTGTCCAGCGGGCTGCGCACGAACCCGGTCCGCGGATCCCGCCCGAGCTGGTTGACCAGCTGTTCATTGGAGTTGCACTTCACCCCATGCGGGTTGCTGACCGGATCCCACCGCACCGAAACCGGGATGGCCGCGTTGCAGCTGCCGGTCGCCGTGGCGCGGCTGGCGAACGTCTTGTCCCAGGAGACGCAGGTGTCGTAGCTGCCGAAGCCCGCGACGGCCTGCTTCTGCGCCGCGGTGAACGACGCGCCCGGCCCGGCGAAGTACCGCTCCAGCAGGCGGCAGTCCGACACCGGGCCGCCGGTGCTCAGCGGGTCCGGGAACGAGACGCCGGGGATGATCCCGTCGACGATCCCGGGGTAGTTCTCCGCGATGTCGTACTGCTGGATCGCCCCGCCCGAGCCGCCCCAGCCGATGGTGTGGGCGATCGGGCCGTAGGTCTCGGCGAAGTGCTCCTTGACCATCATCGCGGCCTCGGCCGAGATGATGGGGCTGCAGTTGTTGTCGAGCACGTTCAGGGTCGAGGACGCGACCGCGTAGCCCCGGGCCAGGAACAGGTCGTTGACCACCCCGCCGGTCGAGGTGCCCTGGTGGTAGCCCGCGTTGCAGCCGCCGCCGAAGGTGTAGACCAGCTTCCCGTTCCAGCCGGCCTCCGGCGCGACGGGCGACGGCGTGCCGTCGTACAGCGCCGCGATCTCGTAGACGGCGCGGTCGATCGTGCCCCGCTCGACGCGGACGACGTACGGCACCACGTGCCCGCCGACCGTGGCCGTCGCGAGGTCCGCGGGCCGGGCTGCCGGGTCCGCGAGCGGCGCGAACGTCCCGGCGGTGGTCCGGTACTGATAACTGACCTGGGTCGGCGCGCTGCAGAGCGGCTGCTGCGCCGCGGGGAGGCCGAACGCCTGCGTCTCGCAGTAGAACGGGAGCTGCTGCGCGCCGGAGAAGACGGGCCCGGTGATCGGGTGGTTGGTGACGCGCAGGTTCGCCCGCCGGTCCCGCGTCCGGGCGCCGAAGTCGTTGCCGCCGTCGCGCAGGCCGGTGACCAGGCCGAGCAGGCTGCCGTCCGGCTGGGCGCGGAAGCTCGAGGTGACGTCGTGACCGTTGAGGCTGACGGTGACCCGCCTGTCGGCGGGAGCGACTTTGACCAGCACCTGTCCCCCGCTGACGAGGGCGGGCCGCGGATTCGACACGGTCTCGATCGTCAGCTGCCGCCCCGGCGGAGCGGCCACGGCGGTGGCGGCCCCCAGCAGGAGGACGGGCACGGTCAGGGCCGCGACCACGGCGGACGAACGCACAGCACGGTGTGCCACCAGACCCTCCGGTCGTTCGTGGCATCGCGTCGTCGCGACACCGGGCTACTGCCCGGTATAGCACCTGCGGCCCGGCCGGAACAACGGCCGGCCGGCGGTGCCCTCCGCGGAAAGCACCGCACCTTTTCCGCTAGCCCACCTGCTTCTGCATCTCCTCCTTCTCGAACCGGGACGGCCGGGCCCTGGCGATCCGGGCGATCACCGCGCCCCACTCGTCGCCGAGCGCGCCGCTCAGCCCGCCGAGGACCCCTCGGCAGGCGGCCTTCCAGTCGCCCGGTCCGACCTGGCCGAGTCCGAGCGCGGCCGCCACCTCGGCCTGCAGGTCCGCGTCGATCAGCCGGTAGCCGTAGTAGAAGTACAGCGGGATCAGCGACGGGTCCTCGGCGTTCAGGCTGACGACCGTCTTGCCGTTGTCGCCGGCGTAGGTCTCGGCCTTCGCCATCAGCGCGCTGACCGGGCTCTCGCCGCCCGGCCACTTCGCGTTTTCGGCTTTGGGCTTGGCGATGATGTGGTGGAGCACCAGCTTCCCCCAGAGCCCGACCTTCATCACCGCGAGCACCTCGTCGTCGTGCGAGGCGACGAAGTAGTGCTCCTTGGCCGACGTCGCCCCGCCCAGGCCGTCGGCCATCGATTTGATCTCCTTGACCACGTAGTCGCGATCGGTGTACTTCAGCTGCCGCTTCGGCTGCGCTTTGAGCACCTCCGGGGCGAGGTCGATCCAGCCCAGCAGCACCTTGACGACCGCCGCCCGGTCCCCGGCCTGTACTTCGGTGATCTGCATGCGTGCACGTTCCCTCCACGCCCGAAGGCGTCGTCAGCACGGATTCTCCGAACGAGCTCCGAGCAGGGAGTCGCGCCGGCGTTCCCGGCGTTACACGGGATTCGGCCGAAAGCGTTGCGGGGCAGGCTGTTTCAGCTCAACAGCCGAGTGCGCCACCCGGATGGCCGCACCGCGCGAGCAAGGTGAGCAACCGGGCCACCTCGTCCCGGACCGCGTCCCGGCCGGGGGCCAGGTACCGGCGAGGATCGGTGAGAGCGGAGTGCGACCCCAGTGTCGAGCGCACGGCTTCGGTGAGCACCTGGTTCAGCCGGGTTCCGATGTTGACCTTCACGATGCCGCTGGCCACCGCCCCGCGCAGGCCTTCGTCGGGCACGCCGGAGGAACCGTGCAGCACCAGCGGCACCGGGACCCGGTGCGCGAGGGCCGCGATCAGCGATTCGTCGAGCACCGCGCTGCGGTCGGCCATGGCGTGCGACGAGCCGACGGCCACGGCGAGGGAATCGACGCCGGTCGCCGCGACGAACTCGCGGGCTTCGTCCGGGTCCGTGCGCACGCCGGGGGCGTGGGCGCCGTCCTTGCCGCCGATCTCGCCGAGTTCCGCCTCGACGCGGCACCCCGCGGCGTGGCAGCGTTCGACGACCGCTTTCGTCCGGGCCACGTTTTCGGCGTAGGGCAACGCGGCGGCGTCGAACATGACCGACGTGATGCCCAGGTCGAGCCCCTCACGGATGAGCTCCTCGTCCTCGATGTGGTCGAGGTGGACCAGGACGGGCACGGTCGCGGTCTCGGCCAGCCGCAGGCAGGCGAGCGCGAACGGCGCGAGCGAACCGTGGTAGCGGACGGCGTTCTGCGAGATCTGCAGGACCACCGGGAACCCGCTGCGCTCGGCACCGGCCACGACGGCTTCGGCGTGCTCGATCAGGATCGCGTTGAACGCCCCGATCGCCCGCCGCTGGGCACGCAGGTCGTCCAGCAGGGTGGTCCAGTTCATCGGATCCTCTCCACGTTCACCGCCGGGATCCAGCGGTTCCTGGCCGCGATGTCGATCTCGCCGGCGACCGGCCGCAGCACCGCGGCGGCCGAGGTGGCGACGACGTCCGCGAGCGCCACCGGCCAGTCCACTTCGGACATTCCAATCAGGTGGCCGGCCAGCGCGGCGGCGCCCGCGTCCCCGGCGCCGGCCGGATTGCCGGTGACGACCTCGGCGGGCCGGGCCCGCCAGGCACCCTGGGCGGTCACCGCCATCGCGCCGTCGGCACCGCAGGTCGCCACCACCGCGGGGGCTCCCGCGGCCACGAGGTCCCGGCAGGCGCCGGGCCCGCCCAGGTCCCCGAGTTCGTCCTCGTTCGGCATGAGCACCGCGCCGCTTCCGGCGACCTCGCGGAGGGCGGCGCCGGAAACGTCGGCGATGACCGGCACGCCGTGCCGTGAGCACAGCCGGACCAGCTTCGCGGGGACGTCGGCGCCCAGCCCCTCGGGAACGCTGCCGGAGATCACGACGGCTCCCGCCCCGGCCGCCAGCTCGGCGCCGAGCGCGTCGAGGATGCCGGTTTCCGCGGTCTCGTCGGCCGGGAAGCCGTTCTCCTGCAACATGGTCGTGCCGTCGGCGCGGGTCACCACCGCCACCGTCCGCCGCACGGCGGGCAGCGCCGGGACGAGCCGGTGCGCGAGTTCCAGCCGGTCCAGCCCGTCCCGGAACTCGTCCGGCGTCCGGGTGGTGGTCAGGGCCAGCACCACGCTCTCGCCGCCCAGCTCGCGGACCACGGCCGCGACGTTGACCCCCTTGCCGCCGGCGCGGGACCGGACGTCCGCCACCCGCACGGTCTCCCCCGGGCGCAGCACGTCCACCCGGTAGGTCACGTCGATGGCGGGGTTGAGGGTGATCGTCAGGATCCGAGCGGTCACGGCTCGGCGGTCACTTCCGCGCGGTACACCATCAGGGTCGAGCCGACCAGGGCCAGCACGATGCCCGCGAGCTGGAACCCGGTCGGGGTGGCGCCGAAGAACAGCAGCGAAAGGACGATCGTCAGCACGGGCGCGAGGGCGTTGGTCACCGGCGCCACGATCGACGCCTTGCCCCGGCTCATCGCCATCACCAGGAACAGCGCGCCGACCGCGTTGAGCAGCTGGGTGCCCGCGGTGAGCGCCGGTGCCTGCCACGGGAACCCCAGCGGGAGCCCGCCCATCATCAGCACGGCGACCGGGATCAGCAGCAGCCCGCTGATCGTCATCCACCCGAACGTCGACGCGTCGTCGACCCCGGCGAGCGCGGCCTTGCGCATGAAGAACGCCTGCACCCCCCACGCCACGCACACCCCGGCCGCCAGCACCAGGTAGAGCCACCCGCTGTCCCCGCCGTCCCCGGTGGAGACGGAGAACAGGACGACGGCGACGAGCGCGAGCAGCACCCCGGCCCACGACCACCCGCCGAGCCGTTCCCGCAGCGCGACGAAGGCCAGCAGCACGGTGACCGCGGGCGAGAGCGCGACGATCGGGAAGATCACGTAGGCCGGCCCGATCGTCAGGGCCTTGAACAGCACGAGCTGGCCGCCCGCGCCGGTGAGCCCGATCAGCAGCCCGTAGCCGGCCGCGACCCGGCTCCGGCTGAACTTCTTGCCGCGCAACGAGAACCACGCGGGTACGAGCATGGTCAGCGCCCACACCACGTACACCATCGGGTCGGGGTAGGCGTAGAGCTTGGTGGGCAGGCTGGAAAAGGCGCCCCACACGCCCCAGAACAGCACCAGCAGGCCCGCGTACGGGATCCAGGTGCGGGTGGACACGGCGGTTCCGGTCATTTCGGCTCCTCAGCGAGGCAGGGACGCGGTGGAGTGGACCTGCTCGGCCCGCAACGGGTGCCCGTGCAGGCGCGCCGCGTAGAGCGCGGCACCGATGTGCGGTTCCAGCAGGGGTGCCCGCAGGTCGTACTCGAGGGACAGCGCATCGCGGAACGACGACAGCACGTGCGCCGACCCGAACACGCCGCCGGAGTGCGACAGCGGAACGCTGTGCCCGGCCTCGAAGCCGAGGGCCGTCCGGCCGACGTCCACGAGCAGGGCGAGCTCGCGCCCGGCTTCCCGCAGCACGCCGGTCGCGACCGCGTCGCCGGCGTCCGCGGCCCGGACCACGACCTTGCTCAGGCTCGCGATCCGGCCCCGGTCGCCGTGCCACCGGTTGACGACGACGTCGATCGCGTCGAAGTCGGCGGCGAGGCCGAGCGCCTGGCGCAGCTCCGCCACGAGCGGGCCGGCGGGCAGCCGTCCGTCGACCATGCGGCTGAACGCGTTCAGGCCCTGGATCGCCACCCAGTAGCCGGAGCCTTCGTCGCCGAACAGCTCGCTCCAGCCACCACCGCGCCACTGCCTGCCGTCGTGCTCGCCGTAGGCGATGGAGCCGGTGCCGGCCACGACGTTGATGCCGTCGATCGCCCCCAGCGACCCGGCCCAGCCGCAGATCATGTCGTTGCCGCAGCGGTAGTTCCGCGTGCCGAGGATCCGGCCGGGGATGGCGTCGAGGACCGGCACGTCGGCGCTGATCTCCCCGTAGGCGGGCAGGCCGAAGAAGGCGTAGGAGATGTCCGGGACCGGAATGCCCGCGGCTGCACAGACCTCGCCGATCCCTTGGCGCAACAAGGGTTCCACGATCTGCAGGCCGTCGCTGAGGTAGTACACGCTCGCGGTCCTGGCCTCCGCGACCACCCGGCCGTCCGGGCTGACCAAGCAGAACGCCGTCTTCGTCCCGCCGCCGTCGACACCGAGGTACACGTCAGCTCACCTCCGGAGGAGTGAAATCGTGGATGACCACGCCCTGCACCACGCGGTTCACTTCACCGTCGGGGAACGGGTTGTCCGGGGTGACGCCCAGGGCGAGCGAGCAGGCGAGCGCCGTGGTCTGGGCCGCGATCACCGCGAGCAAGGCGTAGCCGGCCACGGGGAGGCCGGGTGGCGAGGGCACGGGCCAGACCGGGGCACCCCCGGTTCCGGTGCCGTCACCCACCACGACGACCCGCTCCTCGCCGAGCGACAGCACCAGTTCGCGGGCGATGTCGACGTCGTACTGCCGGGTGTGCGGATCGGTGGAGAGGAAGACGACGGCGATGGTGCGCTCGTCGAGCACCGACTTCGGGCCGTGCCGGAAGCCCAGCGCGGAGTCGGCGATGCCGACCACTTCCCCCCGGGTCAGCTCCAGGCACTTGAGCGCGGCCTCGCGGGCCAGCCCGCGCAGCGGTCCGGAGCCCAGGAACACCAGCCGGGCCGGCTTGGCGCCGGCGATCGCCGACGCGTGGTCCGCGGCGTCGGCGAGCACGGCGGTCCCGGCGCGGGCCAGCGCTTCGACGTCGACGTCCACGCCGAAGGCGAGCAGGGCGGATAGGGCCATCCCGGTGAACGAGGACGTCATCGCGAACCCGCGGTCGTTGACCTCGTCCGGAAGGGACACCACGACGGCCCGGTCGGCACCGGCCCACCGCCGCGCCAGCTCGCCCGCCGGATCGCAGGTGATCACCAGGTGCGCCAGCTCGGGGGTCAGCCGGTCCAGCAGGTCCGCCGCCGCGACGGACTCGGGGCTGTTGCCGCTGCGCGCGAAGGACACCAGGAGGATCGGCCGCTCGTCGACCACGGCCAGGGGGTCGGCGACGATCTCGGTGGTCGCGATCGCCTCGACCGGCCGGCCGAGCCGGCGCGCGAGGTCGCGGGCCACGACCTCGCCGACGAACGCCGAAGTGCCCGCCCCGGTGAGCACGATCCGCCGGCCGGGCAAGGCGATCAGCCGCTCGATGTCCGGCCGGGCGCGCCGGACGGCGTCCGCCACCCGGAGCCAGGTGGCGGGCTGCTGCCCGATCTCCCGTGCGGTCCAGCTGTCGCCGGACGACCGCCCGTTGCTGTGCATAGGTGTTGCCTCCGATGTCCGAGGACGTCCTCCGGCAGAGTCATCCGCCGCCGCGCGAGCGGGCAAGGTCCGGTGGCCAAATGCGCATTCCGAGTGAGCGTTTCGGCGGCTGTCGTAGGCTCGCCCCATGTCCACGCGGAAACGGCGCACCACCCGCGCCGAACGGCTCTCGGAGCTGCTGCGCGTGCTCGCGGACACCGGCTCGCTGCAGGTGGGCGAGCTCAGCGCCCGGTTCGGCGTCTCCTCCGCCACGCTGCGGCGTGATCTGGCCAAACTGGAGGAACAGCGGCTGCTGACCCGCACCCACGGCGGCGCCCGGCCCCGGGGACGCACGACCGAAGTGCCGCCGCCCTACCGGGAAAACCGGTCCCGGGACGCCAAACGCGCCATCGTGCAGGCGGCGATCCGCACGCTGCCGTCCGGGCCGCACGTCATCGCCCTGACCGGCGGCTCCACCACGAGCGAACTCGCCAGGGAACTGCCGGGCCGGGCGGACCTGACCGTCGTCACGAACGCGTTGAACATCGCGATGGACCTGGCCCTGCACCCCCGGCTGAAACTGGTCGTCGTCGGCGGCGTCGCCCGGCCCCAGTCCTACGAGCTGGTCGGGCCCTGGGCCGAGCACGTGCTGGCCTCGATCAGCGTCGGCACCGCGTTCGTCGGCGTGGACGGCATCGACGCCACGGCGGGCATCACCACCCACGACGAGAACGAGGCCCGGACCAACCGCGCCATGCTGGGCCGCGCGCAGCGGGTGATCGTGCTGGCCGACGGCAGCAAGCTCGGGCGCACCACCCTCGCCCGCATGGGTGACATCCGGGACGTGCACGAGGTGATCACCGACTCCTCCGCCGCGCCCGGCGCGGTCGCGGCGATCCGCCGGGCCGGTGTCCGGGTCACCGTGGTCGAGGCCGCCGCCGGCCGGTGAAACGCGCATCGCGAATGCGCGTTTCGTTGACCGCGGTGGCCGTCCTGCCTACCTTTCGCCGTCACCAGCCCCGACGATGACGGAGTTCCGGATGAAACGTTCCTTCCCCGTCCACGGCAAGCGATTCGCCTCGTTCACGGCCGCGGGCACGCTGGCCGTCGGCACGCTCACCGCGGTCGCCGCACCGGCGTCGGCCGCGATCACGCTCCCCCCGCAGGCCGCCGGGTTCGACTACCAGATCGGCGGCGCCTACACCCCGCCGTCGGGGGTGCAGATCGTCAGCCGCGACGTCTCCGCGGCCCCGGCGAGCGGCAAGTACAACATCTGCTACCTCAACGCTTTCCAGGCACAGGAAGGCGCGGACGGCGACTGGCCGAGCGACCTGCTGCTGCGCGACGCGAACGGCAACAAGGTCGTCGATCCGGACTGGAAGGAGACGCTGCTCGACCTGCGCACGGCCGACAAGCGCTCGCGGGTCGCGGCCAAGGTCGGCAGCTGGATCGACACGTGCGCGTCGAAGGGCTACCAGGCGATCGAGCCGGACAACTACGACAGCTACTCGCGGTCGAAGAACCTGCTCACCACCACGCACGCGCAGGAGTACATCAAGCTGCTGTCGGCCCACGCCCACGGCAAGAACCTCGCCATCGCCCAGAAGAACACCCCCGAACTGGCCGGCAACCGGGTCGCCAACGGCCTCGACTTCGCCGTCACCGAGGAGTGCGGCGAGTACGAGGAGTGCGCCGACTACGCGGGCCCGTTCAACAACCGGGTGGTCGACGTCGAGTACACCGCGTCGGGCATGAGCAAGGGCTGCCCGTCGTGGAAGAACAAGATCAGCATGGTCCGGCGTGACCTGTACGTGGTGCCCCAGGGGACGAGCGGGTACGTCCGCAAGACCTGCTGACCGCCCGCCTTGACACGTTCGATCGCGCTCGCTTTACTGCTGTCCACGTCGGGAGCACCGACGTCAGAGGTACGCCCAGCCGGTATGTCGGTTCCACCGCGAGCCCGGACCGAGTCGCCAGGACGCGAGAGTCCGAGGCGGGGTCGTGCCCACCATCATCGGGAGTCGGCGATGATGACTTTCTCCTTCCCCCGCAAGACGAGCTGATGGACCGCCGCGGATTCCTGCGCGGCGCCGGTGGTCTGGCCCTCGGCGCCGCGCTCGCCGGCTGCGGCCCGGCGCGGGCCACCGGGGGCCCGGTCACGGTCGAGGTCTGGCACGGCCAGACCGACACCGGCAAGAAGGTCCTCGACGAGCTCGTCGCGGACTTCCACCGCACCCACCCCGGGATCCGGATCGACCTGGGCGGCGGGGTCCTCGCCGACGCGATGCTGCAGAAGATCACCGCGGCGCTCGCGTCGGGGTCGTTCCCGGACATCGCCTACGTCTTCGGTTCGGACCTCGCCAGCGTGGCGCGCAGCCCCAGCGTCGTCGACGTCACCGACCTCGTCGACGCGGGCCCCGGCTTCTGGGCACCGGCCCGGGAAGCGGTCACCGTCAACGGCCGCGTCCGCGCGGTCCCGGCGCTGCTCGACTCCCTGGCCGTGGTGTGCAACAAGGAGCTGTTCGCGGGCGCCGGCATCCCGCTGCCCGCCGCGGGCTGGACGTGGGCCGATTTCGTCGTCACGGCGAAGAAGCTCACCGACCCGGGCAACGGCACCTTCGGCACCGCGTGGCCGGCCACCGGTGACGAGGACACCGTGTGGCGGCTGTGGCCGATGGTGTGGGACCTCGGCGGCGACGTCATCGGTGACGGCGGGCGCGGCATCGGGTTCGCCGGCCAGGGCGTCCGTGCCTTGGAGGTGGTCCGCGACCTCGCCGCGGCAAAGGCCGTCTACCTCGACCCGAAGACCGGCAGCGAGCAGATGTACCAGGCCTTCCAAGCCGGGCACATCGGCATGGTGCCGACCGGGCCGTGGCAGCTGCCCGACATCGCCGACGCCGGGGTCGACTACGCGGTCGTGCCGCTGCCGAGCTTCAGCGGCCGCCCGGTCACCATTTCCGGCCCGGACACCTGGACGCTGTTCGACAACGGCGAAGAACGCGTGGCGGCGGCCCGCACCTTCCTGTCCTGGCTGGCGGACCCGGCCCAGGACGTCCGCTGGGACGACGGCGCGGGCAGCCTCCCGCTGAGCCGCCGGACGCAGCAACTGCCCGCGTGGCAGGAGAAAACCGCCGGAACGCCGGGCCTGCCGGTGTTCGTCGACGCGCTGGAGAACGCCCGCGTCCGGCCGGTGCACCCGGCCTACCCGCAGGTGTCGGCGGCGCTCGGCACCGCGATCGTCGCCGTGCTGCTCGACCGGGCGACGCCGGCCGACGCCATGCGCGACTGCGCCGCGGCCGCGAACGCCGCCCTGATCATTCCGCGATAGGGAGCCGCCATGCCCGGACTGCCGAGGCCCATCACCGTGAACCCACCGTCACGCGGACGGCGTCGCGAAACCGCGGCCGCGTGGGCCTACATCTCCCCCGCCGTGCTCATCATCCTCGGCCTCGGCGTGGTGCCGGTGGCCTGGTCGCTCGTAATGTCCTTCCAGGCCGACGACCTGGTGACCCCGAGCCGCTGGGTGGGCCTGGACAACTACGCCGCGCTCGCCCAGGACCCGCACTTCGCCCAGGCGGTCGGCAACACCGTGCTGTACACGGTGTTCTACGTCCCGCTCAGCATCCTGTTCGGGTTCCTGCTGGCCCAGGCGCTCAACCGGCGCATCCGCCTGGTCGGCGTGTACCGGACGCTCGTGTTCGTCCCCTTCGTGCTGTCGGCGACGGCCCAGGGCGTGCTGTTCTCCTTCATCCTCGACCCGCAGTTCGGCGCGGCCAACTCGCTGCTGCACCACCTCGGCGTGTCGCCGCAGGGTTTCCTGACCGACCCGGCGCAGGCGCTGCTGGTGCTGGTCGGCATCACGCTGTGGAGCGGCACCGGCTTCTGCGTCGTGGTGTACCTCGCCGCGCTGCAGGACGTCCCGCCGTCGCTGGTCGAGGCCGCGCGGCTGGACGGCGCCGGGACATGGCGGGTGCTGCGGCACGTGACGCTGCCCGCGGTCACCCCGGTGACGGCGTTCCTCGTGCTGTGGCAGCTGATCACGTCGCTGCAGGTGTTCGACCTGGTGTACGTGACGACCAAGGGCGGCCCGCTCGGCTCGACCACGGTCATCGTCTACTTCGTCTGGGAGCAGGCGTTCAAGAACTTCACCGCCGGCTACGGCGCGGCGTCGGCCTACGTGCTCGCGCTGGCGCTGCTGGTCGTCGTGGCCGTCCTGCGGGTGCTGCGCCGGCCGGGGAAGGCCCTGCGATGACCACACAGCCCGCCCGGCTCGACGCACCCGCGACCCGCGCCGCGCTGCCCGTGCTGCGCCGGCCCCGGCTGCCGTTCAGCCCCTGGCACCTGCTGCTCGTGCCGCTGGCCCTGGTGTTCGCGGCGCCGCTGGGGTGGCTGCTGCTCAGCTCGGTGATGAGCAACGCCGAGATCAACCGGTTCCCGCCCGCGCTGTGGCCGTCCCATGTGGACTTCTCGGGGTACCGCTACGTCCTCGACAACGCGTTGTTCGTGCGCTGGTTCACGAACTCGCTGATCGTCTCGGCGGTCACCGTGGTGTCGAACCTGCTGTTCGGCACGCTCGGCGGGTACGCGTTCGCGCGGATGCGGTTCACCGGGTCGCGGGCGTTGCTCGCGCTGATGGTCGCGACGATGGCGATCCCGTTCCAGCTCACCATGATCCCGACGTTCCTGGTGATGAAGAAGCTCGGCCTGATCGACACCCTCGGCGCGCTCATCGTGCCGTCGCTGGTGACGCCGTTCGCGGTGTTCCTGCTGCGCCAGTTCTTCCTGTCGCTGCCCCGCGAGCTCGAAGAGGCGGCGTGGATCGACGGCTGCTCGCGGTTGCGCGTGCTGTTCACCATCGTCGTTCCGCTGTCCCGGCCCGCGTTGAGCACGGTGGCCGTGCTGACGTTCTTGAGCACCTGGAACGACCTGACCTGGCCGCTGATCGCGGTCAACCACGACACGACGTACACGCTGCAGCTGGGGCTCACCACGTTCCAGGGCCAGCACCACACGAACTGGGCCGCGGTGATGGCGGGCAACGTCATCACCGTGCTGCCGGTGCTGCTGGCCTTCCTCGGCGCGCAGAAGACGTTCATCCAGTCCGTCACCTCCAGCGGGCTCAAGGGCTGACCTCCCTCCCAACCTGATCGGAATCCGATGACCCCCAAGATCACCTTCGTCGGCGCGGGCAGCGTCGTGTTCACCCAGGGCCTGCTCGCCGACTTGTTCACCTATCCGGAGCTGGACGGCGTGCACGTCGCCCTGCACGACATCGACCCGGACCGGCTGGCGACGGCGCTGGCCGCGGCCCAGCGGATCGCCGCCGTGCGGGGTGTCAAGCCGGTGCTCACCGCGCACGCCGACCGCCGGGAGGCCCTTTCGGGCGCGGACTTCGTGGTGAACATGGTCCAGATCGGGATGGGCGCGGCGACGCGCACCGACTTCGAGGTGCCGGAAGAGTTCGGTCTGCACCAGACCATCGGCGACACCCTGGGCATCGGCGGGATCTTCCGCGCGCTGCGGACGTTCCCGTTCCTCCGGGCGCTCGGGGCGGACATCGCCGACGTCTGCCCGGAGGCGTGGCTTCTGAACTACACGAACCCGATGGCGATGAACGTCCAGTACCTGAGCGAGGTCACCGGGCTGACGCGGGTCGTCGGGCTGTGCCACTCGGTGTACTGGACGGTGCACGGGCTCGCCAGGCTGGTCGGGGTGCCGTTCGAGGAGGTCACCTACGTCGCGGCCGGCGTCAACCACCAGGCGTGGGTGCTGCGGTTCGAGCACGCGGGCGCTTCCCTCTACCCGCGGCTGCGCGAGCTGGCCGAGTCCGACGAGCAGCTGCGGCGGCGCGTCCGGTTCGACATGCTGCGGCGGCTGGGCTACTACCCGACGGAGACGAGCGAGCACTCGGCCGAGTACGTGCCCTGGTACCTCAAGCACGACACCGAGATCGACCGCCTGCGGTTGCCGATCGGCGCGTACCTGGACATCGTCGCGGAGAACGAGGCCGAGTACGAGCGAACCCGCCGGGCGATCGCGGCCGACGAGCCGCTGCCGGTGGAAGGCACGGGCGAATACGCGCCGCAGATCATCCACAGTGTCCTGACGGGAACGCCGAGGACGGTCTACGGCAACGTGGTCAACCGGGGCTTGATCGAAAACCTGCCATCGGGCGGCGTGGTCGAGGTCCCGTGCCTGGTCGACGGCACGGGCCTCCGCCCGACCCGCATCGGCGAGCTGCCCCCGCAGCTGGCCGCGCTGAACCGGACGTACCTGAGTGTGAACGAACTGGTGGTGCGAGCGGCGATCGAGGACAACCCCCACCACATCCGCCACGCGGCGATGGTCGACCCGGCCACGGCGGCGGCGTTGCCGGTGGAGCGGATCTTCTCGCTGTGCGACGCGATGGTCCACGCCCACGGCGACCGGCTTCAGCCTGCGCTGCGGGCGGTGCTCGGGGGGTGAGTCACCCGAGCTGAGCGGCTCGGGTCGGGAGGTGGCGCCGCTCGAGTTCGCTCGTGGTGGGGTGGGCCGCCTCGCGGTAGCCGGCGCAGGCCACGGCGCGCCAGCGCGGTTTCGCTCCCGCCGCGTTGCCTGGTCCGGGCCGCGAAACGGCACCGCGTCGGCTTGGCCACCGGCGACCCGCGGGTCACCAAATCCTGGCAAGCCGGCCGCGGCCCGTCACCCGAGCCGGGCGGCGCGGGTCAGGAGGTGGCGCCGCTCGGGTTCGCTCGTCGTGCGGCGGGCCGCCTCGCGGTAGCCCGCGCGGGCCGCCGCGTGGTCGCCTGCCAGCTCCTGCAAATGAGCCCTCACCGACACCAGGTGGTGCGATGCCGAGAGGCGGTCGTCGGCCGAAAGGGCTTCGAGCAGGGCCAAGCCCGCTGCCGGGCCGTGGACCTCGGCCACCGCCACCGCGCGGTTGAGCGTCACCGCCGGGTTGGGCGCCACTCGCTCCAGGAGCGTGTACAACGCCAAAATCTGGGGCCAGTCCGTGGCTTCCGCCGTCGGGGCCTCGTCGTGGAGCGCGGCGATCGCGGCCTGCAGCTGGTACGGGCCGACCGGGCCGCTCGCCAGGGCGCCGGTCACCAGCGCCACGCCCTCGGCGATCGCTTCGGCGTTCCACCGCGTCCGGTCCTGCTCGCCGAGCGGTACGAGGGATCCGTCCGGGGCCGTGCGGGCCGGGCGGCGGGCGTCGGTCAGCAACAGCAACGCCAGCAGCCCGGCCACCTCGCCGTCGCCGGGGACCAGCCGGTGCAGCTCGCGGGCCAGCCGGATCGCCTCGGCCGCCAGCTCCGCCCGCACCAGCCGCGTCCCCGACGTCGCCGTGTAGCCCTCGTTGAACACGAGGTAGACCACGTGCAACACGGCGCCGAGGCGCGCCGCCTGCTCGGCCGGGGGCGGCAGCGCGAAGCCGGCCCCCTTGAGGCGGTGCTTGGCACGGCTGATGCGCTGGGCCATGGTCGCCTCGGGCACGAGGAACGCCCGGGCGATCTCCGCCGTCGACAAGCCGCCGACCGCCCGCAGCGTCAACGCGATCTGCGACGACGGCGTCAGCGCCGGGTGGCAGCACAGGAACAGCAGCGTGAGCGTGTCGTCGCCGGCTTCGACCTCGCCACCGGCGGGCGGAGTGCGGAGGGCGTCCGCCTCCTCCCGCCGGCGGCGCGCGGCGTCGCTGCGCACCTGGTCGGCGAGGCGGCGCGAAGCCACCGTCACCAGCCACGCCCGCGGGTTCTCCGGCCACCCCTCCACCGGCCACTGGGCCGCGGCCGCCACCAGCGCTTCCTGGACGGCGTCCTCGCACGCATCGAACTGCCCGTAGCGGCGCACCAGCACGCCGAGCACCTCCGGAACCAGCGGCCGGACGGCCTGCCAGCCGGTCACGGCGCGACTTCGGCCTCGTGCATCAGCGGCCGGACCTCGACACCCCAGTAGCGCGCGGACGGGGCCCGCGCCGCGATCTCCAGCGCCCGGTCCATGCTGTCGCAGTCGACGATCATGAAGCTGCCCAGGAACTCCTTCGCTTCGGCGTAGGGGCCGTCGGTCACCACCGGTGTCCCGTCGGTGACCCGGACCATCTTGGTGTTCACCTCGTCGGCGACGCCGTAGGCCCCGACCAGCTCGCCCGACTCGAACAGCTCCCGGTTGAGGGCGTCGGTCTCGCGGATGACCTCGGCGAGGGTTTCCGCACCCACCGAGTTGAAGGCTTCCTCGTTGCCGTAGATCAGCAGCATGTACTTCACCGTTCGCTCCTCTCACTGGCCCGTCTCGGCGGATCCGACCAGGTCACCACTGGCGCCGCGGTCGTCCAGCACCAGCTTCGACCGTCCGGTGACGGTATAGCGGAGGTGGGTCACCCCGGGCGTGTCGACGACCCGGGCCGGGACCAGCTCGATGCCGTCGTCCGCGCCGAGGCCGAGCTCGGGGCCGAACAGGCGCTGGCCCTCCCCCAGCAGCACCGGCGCGATGTGCAACTCGAGCTCGTCGAGCAGCCCGGCGGCCAGCACCTGGCGCAGGAGCTCACCGCCCCCGGCCACCGCCACGTCCTTGTCGCCGGCGGCGGCCCGAGCCAGCTCGACGGCTCGCTCGACGCCTTCGGTGACGAAGGTGAAGGACGTGCCGCCCTGGCGTTCGAGCACCGCCCGGGGCCGGTGGGTGACGACGAACACCGGGGCGCGGAACGGCGGTTCGTCGCCCCACGGGACCTCGCCGGCGTCGAACATCCGCCGGCCCATGACGTAGGCCCCGGCCGCGGCGAAGGTCTCGGCGACGATCTCCGAGTCGACCGACTGCTCGCCGCCGGCGAAGCCCTGCCGCTCGCGCCAGGCCATGGCGTCGACGGCCCAGCGGGTCACCCGGAAGAACCCGGGCGCTTCGGGGCCCCGCAGCCAGCCGCTCATGTCCTGGTCAGGCCGGGTGTCCCGCGGCCCGGTGTAGAAGCCGTCGAGGGAAACCGACATCTGGGCGGTCACCTTCGTCATGTTCACGCTCCGTGGTTGGGGGCAGCCTCTCCCGGCCGCCGCTGCCCCTCAGTCGGAGCCGGCCGCGCGTTCTCGACACGCGCCGCCGCCGGCTCCTAGGCGAACCGCTCCCACGCCGACTGGCGGGTCATCCCCAGGGCCTCGCCGATCTGGGACCATGTGCCGCCCAGGTCGCGGGCCTTGCCCACCCAGGCCGCCAGGTTCTGCTGGACCTGGGTGCTCGCCGCCGACACCGGGGCCAGGTTGGACAGCACCTGCTCCAGCGGCAGGTCGTGCTCCCACGGCGCGATCATCGGTGCGTCCGCCGGCTTGCCCTCGATCACCGACACGCACAGGCCGACGCAGCCGTCGCAGATGAACACGCCCGGGCCACCGACCAGGACTTCGACCTCCGTGTTCGGCTTGGCACAGAAGGAACAACGCGCGATCACCATCGACGACCTCCTTTGTCAGGCGCGACCTTACAGCCGTAAGGGAGCGCCTGACAAGAGGAACGCCGCCGTCCACTCGGCCAGCTCCGTCAGCCGGCCGGTCAGTTCCTCGATCTCCGCCCAGCGGCGGTGTTCGCGCTCCAGGTCCGGGACCAGGAAGTCCTCCACCAGCAGCAACAGCGTCGCGATCTCGTAGGCGACGTCGGCGAGCTGCAGGAACGGCCGGTACTCCGCCTCCGTACCGGCCCCGTGCCGGGCGGCCCAGTCGCGGGCGCCGTGACCCGCCGTCCGGCACACCGCCACCACCGTGCGCCGCAGGTCGCCGCGGCGGGAGCCCGAGCCTCCTTCGGCCAGCGGGGCGACGTTCCAGGCCACCGACAGCAGGCAGCACCCGGCGTCGTCCATCGACTCGTTCATCACCGGACGTACTCTGCTGACCGGCACGCACAGCCGCGCCGCTCCGACTCGCTCGGTCACCCCATCGTGTGACCAACCGGCCCGGAACGGGTGAGCATCGACACCGAGACGAAGTCCGCGAGCGCCTGCTGGCCGGCGGCGTTGGCGTGGATGCCGTCGCCGTTGTCGTACGCCGGGAGGATGCTGTTCGGCTTCAACGGGTCCGCCAGCACGGTGTCGAAGTCCACGACCCCCGAACACGTGCCGCCGCAGGTGTTCCAGCGCTGCACGAACAGCGCGATCTCGTGCCGGGCCAGGTTCGCCTGGTCGCCGTACCCCGGCCGCGGCGTGCTGGGCGTGACGTACACCGCGATCCCGGCGGCCCGCAGCCGCGCGAACACCGCGCGGTAGCTGTCGAGGATCGTCGCCGCGTCGCAGCCGTACGCCAGGTCGTTGGTGCCGTAGTAGTAGATGACGGCCCGGACGCCGTGCAGCGCCAGGACGTCCCGGTCCAGCCGGCTCGCGGCGTCCAGGCCGGCGACCGACGGCGGCATCCCCGGGCACGACCGGGCGCTCGTCGTGCCCGAGACGCCGGCGTTGGCGACGGCGAGCGGCGCCCCCGCGGCGACGATCCGCCGCGCCAGGTCGTCGGTCCACCGGCGGTTGGTGCCGGCTTCGGTGCAGCCCGGGCCACAGTTGGTGCTGCCGATGCCGTCGACGACCGAGCTGCCGAACGGCACGACGACGCCCGCCAGCGCGGCATTGTGCACGTCGACGGCGCTGACCACGTACGTCGACCCGACCGTGGCCGTGAACGCGCCGGCCGGGATGTCGCCGGTGTGGTCGCCCGAGCCCGGCGGCGTCAGGTAGTTGTCGCGCAAGGCCGCGCCGTGGCGGCCGGGCACGGCCGTGCCCTCGACCGACATGCTCACCGCGAGGTCGGAATCCGGGCGCGTCACCAGCCTCGTTTCGTCGCTCCACACCTCGCCACCGGCGGGAATCGTGACCGCGGGACGGCCGGCGAAGGTCAGGTCGCGCGCGAAGGTGACGGCGGCGCCGCCAGCGCTCGGCCCGGCCGTGGCGTGCCCGATGGTCAGCGGCCCGGTGCCGAAGGTGTTCTGGAACCGGACGCGCACGGCGTCGCCGCCCTGGCTGAGGTGGGTGATCATCCGCAGCGTCTGGCCGGTGACGGCCGCGTCGGCCCGGCCGTCCTGCGACTGCGCCCACGACGTGAACCACGCCCGCCCGGCTCCGGCGGCCCCCGGGGCGAACGCGAAGACAGCCGCGGAAACCACGGCGAGAAGGGCGAATCTGCGCACGGCGCCTCCCGAGTCCACAAAGGACGAACGTCGACGAGCTGCCCGCCGATGGTAAGCAGCCGGTCACGGAGGCGACAAGGTTTTGTCCGATCTTGTCAGCGGCGGCGGTCTCCGGTTCGATGGCGGACATGACCGAACCCCGCATCTTCGGCGATCCGCACGAAACCCCGGACGGGACCACGGTGATCCCGGTCCACCGGCCGGTCGGCGTGTTCGCGGTCCGCGACGGCCAGGCCAAGTGGGAGCCGGCGGTGGACGCCACGCGCGTCGCCCTGCTGGGCATCGGTGTCGGGCTGGTCGCGGCCACCCTCGCCGGGGTCGCCATGGTGCACCGGCCGCCGTGGCCGGACCTGCGCGGGTGGTGGCGCTAACCCTTCGCCAGCGCCTGGACCCGGCCGATCGGGCCGTTGTAGTAGTTCTGGTCCCCCGGCAGGCCGCCGCCCCGGGCGAACTGCCAGATGCTCTGCTTCGCCCACCCGGCCGGCAGTTCGCCGACCTCGGGGCCGTACCGGGCCAGCCACAGCGGGTCGGTGTTGCCGAAGCGGTTCGTGTTGCCGGTGCAGCGCTTCCACCACGCCGTGCTGGTGTAGATCAGCGCGCTGCGCTTGGCCTGCGCCAGGTAGGTGCGGGTGAAGTCGGTGATCCACGCCGTCAGGTCGGCCGGGTTCTTGCCGTAGCAGACGTCGCCGTACGGGTTGTACTCGATGTCCAGCGCGCCGGGCAGCGTTGTGCCGTCCGGGCGCCAGCCGCCGCCGTGGGCGATGAAGTACGCCGCCTGCTCGGCGCCGCCCGAGACGTCCGGGCGGGCGAAGTGGTACGCGCCGCGGATGATGCCCGCCGCGTGCGCGCCGTCGTACTGCTGCCCGAACTGCGGGTTGACGAACCCGGTGCCCTCGGTCGCCTTGACGTAGGTGAACTTCGCCCCGGCACCCGCCGCGGCGGCCCAGTCGACCGGGCCCTGGTGCCCGCTGACGTCGTGCCCCAGCGTCTGCCCGACCGCCTCGGCGCGAGGTGTCCCGTGGACGCCCTCGTGCCGCGCGATCTGGGTGCCCGCGTAGTTCGTGTCCGCCGAGGAGTAGTCGGCTCGCGCCGGCGTCGCGACCACCACGGCCGCGAGCACCGCCAGCGCGGCCGCACCCGACAGCCGCTGTCCCGCCACGGTTCGGTTCATCCGGGCTCCGATCACGTCGGGAACAGGTCCGGAGCCCATGCTGCCTGCCGCGCGCGCTTCCCGCGAGGCGTCTGTCACCCGATGCAGTGATCTTCAGAGTTCGGTGGTGATGATCGCCTCGACGAGCACCTCCCCGGCCGGGGTCAGCTCGACGGCGTCCGGGCCCAACCGGACCAGGCCCCGCGAGGCCAGCGACCGGAACTTGCCCAGCCACGGCTCCGCGAACAGCGAGCGGCCCGGAAAGCGTTGGCGGTGCAAGGAATCCCGCACCGGCCGCAACGTCGTCAGCGCCATCTTGACGGCCCGCGCCTCCTGCGCCTCGGGCGTGAACCGGGTCGCCGACCCCAGCGGGATCCGGCCGGAGAGCACGGTTTCGGTGTAGCGGCGGGAGTTCACGTCGGTGATCGCTTCCGACGCGCGGCAGCTCGAACTGCCGCCGAGGCCGATCGCGACCTCGGGTTCCTGCTTGTCCTGGTCGACCATGATGGACTTCCACTTCTCGGGTCCGAGGCCGTCGCGCGCGAAGTACATCGTCGGGTGCTCGGTGTACCCGGCCGCGCGCAAGCCCTCGGTGAGCAGCTCCCGCATCTGGTACTGCTCGCCGAGCGGCGGCCAGCGGTGGCCGTCGCGCACCAGCTTGTCCCGGTAGGACGGCAGCTGCCACGCCGCCGGCTTCTCGCCGGTGACGCCGGTGCGCGTGTCGCTGTAGGACGCCAGGTGCAGCTTCGTGCAGACCACCGCGGTGACCTCGTTCTCCAGCACGATGTCGAGGTCGCGGCGGACGCTGTCGAGGGTCTGGTCGAGCAGGCCGTACATCAGGTCGATGCTGACCCACTCGAAGCCCAGCGACCGGGCGTTGCGGACGAAGTCGACGCACATGTCCGCGGAGTGCTCCCGCCCGCACAGCCGGAGCACGTGGTCGTCGAACGACTGGACGCCGCTGGACAGCTTGGTGCAGCCCAGTTCCCGCAGCAGTTCCAGCTTGGCCGGGGTGAACGTGCTGGGGTCGCCCTCGAACCGGATCGTCGTCTCCGGCGTGAACCCGAAGTTCGACCGGTAGAACTCCAGCAGGCGCCGGATCTCGGGTTCCGGCAGCAGCGACGGCGTGCCGCCGAAGACGTTGAACTCGCCCACCTCGGCGCCACGCAGGTGGGGCACGGCCTCGAGCCACAGCTTCGCCTCGGCGATGTTGAGGTCGACCCAGTCCGCCGCCTTCTCCATCTTCCCCTTGACCAGCACGACCGGGTACTGGCAGAACCGGCAGCGGTAGGCGCACGTCGGGATGTAGGACCACAGGTGGATCGGCCCGGACGAAGCGAGCTGCGCGTCGAGGTCGGCCAGGAACTCCGCCGGCGTGCCGGGCACGTTGCCGGGGAACACGTGCGCCCCGAACGGGTCCTCCTGCACGAAGTCCAGGAGGTGCCGGTTCTCCGGCGCTTCGAGCACGTCGAGCACGGCGGGCCGCGGCCACGCGGGGTCGAGCGCGTGCAGCGAGCCGACGGCTTCCTCATAGCCCAGGGTCATCAGAACACCCCTCCGTTGCCGAAGTAGTTGTGGGCCTCGCCGGACTCCCGGTCTTCGCAGTAGTAGCGGACGAACTCGGCGAACCGCGCGGCCGGGATCTCCGCCAGGCAGGGCGGCAGTGGCGGCGGGTACCCGATGTCCTCGCCGACGTGCCGCCGCAGGCACGCGAACAGCTCGTCGGCGAACTCGAAGTACAGCCGGTAGGACGGCGTCTTGTAGGCGTGGATCGGGGTGAAGTCGACGACGCGCATCTCGTGCCGGATCTCGCTGATCCGCCGCGCCAGCCGCGCGGCGAGATCGGGCCCGAAGAACGCGATGACGGCGTCGTCCTCGAGCAGCGCCGGGGTGAGCAGCACCGGCAGGATGGTGTTCTTCGGCGTGAAGTCCTTGATCGAGAACGCCCACGCCTGCTCGGCCTCGGCTTCGGTGAGGTCGGTGGGTTCCGAGGGCGCCGACGGCCGGATGTCGCGCATGACGATGATGCCGTCGGAGCCGTAGGCGCGGCCGGCGATGACCTCGTCGATGGCGTGGTCCACGCGCCGCGGGTTGATCTCGACGCGCGAGCGCGGCGCGTAGGTGATCGGGTCGCCGCCGTTGGCGACCTTGATCCCGAAGTCCCAGTCGTCGGAGAGGTGGTTGACGAACTTGCCGTCCTGCAGCTGGTAGAAGATCTCGATGCCGCCGGCGCGCTCGTAGGCGTCGCGCTCGACGGCGAAGCCCTTGCCGTCGGGGAAGCCGCCGAAGAGCGCGAAGGTGACGGCGCGGCAGCGCAGGGTCCGCTGGATCGCGTCCCACAGCCGCGGCCGGCCGGTGAAGTGCTCGGCGTTGTAGTAGTAGTCGCAGACGCCGATCGCGGCCTTGGTCGTCTCCATCGCGTCGAGGAGTTCGCTCAGCCAGTGCGCGTCGACGCGGCAGTCGGCGTCGGCGGAGACGAGGTAGAACCGCTCCCCCGGGTCGCTGTCGGGCCGGTTGCGGCTGCGGGCCGCGGCGAAGTCCATCCCGGCCCGCCGCGCGCACGAAACGCCCTGCTCCGGCTCGTGGATGACGTGCAGGGCCAGGTCGGGGTGCGCGGCCGCGAAGGCGTGCGCGATGGCGACCGTGTCGTCGGTGGAGTTGTTGTCGACCAGCACGACCTCGTACCGGCTCTTGTCCAGGGGCGCGTCGCCGTCGCGCTGGTCGTGCAGGGTCCGCAGCACCTCCGGGAGGTTCGCGGCTTCGTTGTACACCGGCAGTACGACGCTCAGCCGCGTCGCCGCGCCCATCGGCGGTGGGTACAGCCGGTCGACCAGCTCGTCGACGACCCGCGCCCCGAACCGCGCCTGCCCGAGTTCCGAGTTCACCCGCACCACTTCCGCCCGTTTCCCTTCGTCGGTGATCAGCTCGGCGACTTCGCGCGCGAACGCCGCGTCCGGCAGGTCGCGGCTCCGGATGTCCAGCACCGGGGCCCGGAAGCCGGCGTAGACGACGTCGTAGAGCTCGTAGCCGCTGGTGATGTACGGCGTCCCGGAGGCGATCGCCTCGCTCACCGGGTTGCCGTAGCTCTCGTAGTCGTAGGAGGTCAGGAACGACACGACCGTCGCGTGCGCGAGGAGGTCGCGCACGGAGTACCGGCCGGGGACCGCGGTGTCGTACGGCGTCAGCCAGCCGCCGAACACGACCCGCTCGCGCACGCCCAGGCGCGTCGCGAGGTCGACGAGCCGGGCGTGCTCGGTCGGCGTCTCGCGGGTGTCGCCGGCGACGAACAGCCACGCGTCCGGCAGCAGCGCGAGCAGGTGGAGGTCCCGGTCGATGCGCTTCTGCGGGATGATCCGGGTGATCCGGGCCAGCAGCGGGACGCCGTCGGGAATGCCGTGGTCGCGCCGGAAAGCCGCGTTGCGCTCGTCGATCCGCGCGGGCGCGATGGCGAAGGAGTTCGGCAGGACGTCGATGTTGGCCAGGCCCGGCACCCACTCCAGGGTCCGCGCCAGCGCCTCTTCGTGCAGGGCGAAGTAGTGGATGTGCGGGGAGTTCCGCGGCGCGGGCACGCCGGGGTACGGGAACGTGCCGTACTTGGCGATCCCCGGCTCGCTCTGCCACATCAGGTCGTGGTCGCGCCAGAACACGAACCGGCCGAGCCGGTGCCGCGCGCCGTAGCGGTCGATCGCGGCGTAGAGCGCCTCGGTGTAGGCGAGGTTTTCCGGCAGGGTCCCGTTTTCCACCAGGACCACGGTCACGCCGAGCCGTTCCCAGGTGGCCACCATCCGGTCCGCCAGTTCCCCGGCGATCCGGTCGATCTCGGGCCGCAGCGCGGTGTCACCGCCCTGCACGACTTCGCGCAGGACCCGCTCGACGAACGCGCGGTCGTAGCCGCGGATCCGCTCGACACCCTCGACGCGGTCGAGTGTGACCCACGCCGGCAGCAGCTGGGCCTCGTCGCGGTAGGGCCGGAAGAACGCGTCCTTGTCGGCCTTGATGTCGTACCCGAGGTCGAGGTGGACGCGGTGGCCCCGACCGGCGAAGCGGTGCGCCGTCTTGAGGAACTCGACCACGACCCCGGACAGCGGAGTGGCGTCGAACGAGACGCCCCAGAGCACTGACATCGATGTCAAACCCCCGAATCGGCTTGGCCGTCGGGTCCAGCGTAAGCGCCGGGGTGTCGAACGGCCGTGTGAACGCGTTCGTGGTTGACCGCGGGCCGCCGCAGCCTCCACAGTGACCGCATGAACCGGGCCCTCGGGGTGCTGACCTGCGGTGCCCTCCTCTCGATCGTGCTTGGGGTCCTCGGCTCCGGGGAACCCTGGCTCGCCCTGGTGCTCGGCGTGGTCTTCGCCGCGCTGGCGACGGCGGCCTTCGGCTGGGTGCGCGACGGGAAGGGGCTCGCGTGGGGCGCGGCCTACGTCGCCGTGCAGCTGCCGCTGGCCTTCGTGCTCTTCACGATCGACGCCGGCGTCGGGACGACGCTGTTCCTCGTCGTCCTGGTCAGCCAGTGCGTGCTGCTGCGCCTGCCGCGGCCGGCGATCGCGCTCGTCATCGCCGTGGTCCCGCTCGTCCACCTGGGGATGTCGCTGGGCGAAGGCCTGCGGGAAGGGATCGGCACGCTCATCTCGGTGCTGTTCGCGGCGATCATCACCGAGCTGCTGCTGCGGGAGCAGCGGTCGCGCGCCGAACTCGCCGAAGCGCACGCGAAACTCCGCGACTACGCGGCCCAGGCGGAACGGCTCGCGACGGCGCAGGAGCGCAACCGGGTCGCCCGCGACATCCACGACGGGCTCGGGCATTCGCTCACCGTCGTCCAGATGCAGGTGAAGGCCGCGCGGGCGGTACTGCCGACCGATCCCGGCAAGGCCGACGACGTCCTCGCGAAGGCGCAGGAGCAGGCGGAAACCGCGCTGGCCGAGGTGCGCCGCTCGGTGCGGACGCTGCGGGAGCCGCGGCCGGTCCCGGCGCTGCCGGAGGCGCTGAAGGCCCTCGCGGAAGAGACGTCGGCGACCGGGGTCACGGCCCGGCTGACGGTGACCGGCACCGAACGCCCGCTGCCGGACGAGCAGCGCGAAGCCCTCTTCCGGGCCGCGCAGGAAGGCCTGACGAACGTGCGCAAGCACGCCGGCGCCGCCACGGCGGACGTCGTGCTCGACTACGCCGAGGCGGCGGTCCGGGTCGAGGTCCGCGACGACGGCCGCGGCAGCGACGGCGGCCCGCCGACCGGCTTCGGCCTGGTCGGGCTCCGGGAGCGGGCCGCCCACCTCGGCGGCGAGCTCGCCTTCACCTCGACCCCCGGCCGCGGCAGCGCCCTGACCATGGAGATCCCCGGATGACGCCGGTCCGCGTCCTGCTCGTCGACGACCAGGCCCTGTTCCGCGAGGCCCTGGCCACCCTGCTCGCCACGCACGAGGGCATCGCCGTCGTCGGCGAAGCCGGCAACGGCGACGAGGCCCTGCGCTCGGCGGCCGCGCTGACCCCGGACGTCGTCCTGATGGACCTGCGCATGCCGGTCCTCGACGGCGTGGCCGCGACCCGGCGGCTGCGGGCGGAGCAGCCCGGCACCCGGGTCATCGCGCTGACCACCTTCGACGACGACGAAGACGTCTTCGCGGCGTTGCGCGCGGGTGCCGTCGGATACCTGCTGAAGGACGTCTCGTCGGCGCGGCTGGTCGAGGCGGTGCTGGCCGCGGCGCGCGGGGAGTCGGTGCTGCAGCCGTCGGTGGCCGCGAAGGTGGTCGCGCGGTTCGCGCAGCTGCCGGACGCGCCGGAGCCCCGGCCGCAGCCGCTGGTGGTGCCGTTGTCCTCGCGCGAGCTCGACGTCCTGCGGCTGCTCGCCGACGGCCGCAGCAACCGCGAGATCGCCACGACGCTGTTCCTCGCCGAGGGCACGGTGAAGAACCACGTCACCAACGTGCTGGGCAAGCTCGGTGCCCGCGACCGCACCCAGGCCGCCCTGCGTGCGAGGGACCTCGGCCTGCTCTAGACCGTGACCCCCGGTCATGACTTCCGGCACCTGGCAGCACGGCCGCCGGCCGCGATCCTCCTTCCAGGAACAACCTGGAGGGACTCATGACCACCACCGAAACCCCGCGGACCACCGCCCGCAAGCTCGCCCGGTTCACCGGCCACTACGTCGAGATGGTCGTCGCCATGCTCGTCGGCATGGTGGCGCTCGCCCCGCTGTGGCCGTCCGCCTGGCTCGAACGCCCGGACGTCGACGCGCTCGTCATGGCCACGGACATGACCGTCGCGATGGTCCTGGCCATGGCGCTGCGCCGGCACTCGTGGCCGCGGATCGCCGAGATGGCCGCGGTGATGTACCTGCCGTTCGTCGCGCTGCTCGTGCCGTACTGGCTCGGCGCGATCTCCGGCACGGCCCTGATGGTCGCCGGGCACGTGATCATGTTCCCGCTGATGCTGGCCGCCATGGTGTGGCGCCGCGCCGAGTACTGGCACTGACCATGCTGAAGCGCATCGCCTTCCTCCTCGCCGCGGTGATCGCCGTGCTGGTGGTCCCCGCCGCGGGCGCGACCGTCGCCGCCCTCGGCGCGTTCGACGCGCTCTACGCCGCCGGCCCGGCGCGGCCCGTCCCCGCCGCGGCGCCGGGCCCCCACGACCCGGCCAAGCCGACCGCGGTGGTCGTCGTCGGCGACCGCGGTGCCGTCGTCTCCGACGCACTGGCCCCCTACGAGATCCTGGCCGCGACCGGCCGGTTCAACGTCTACACGGTCGCACCCCACCGCGAGCCGAAGCCGCTGACCGGCGGCCTCGACCTGGTGCCCGACTTCGACTTCGCCGGCCTCGCCACCCGGCTCGGGTCCCGGGCGCCGGACCTCGTCGTCGTGCCGGCGTTCCCGGACGTCGGCGAGCCCAGCGCCGAACCGGTCACGACGTGGCTGCGGGAGCAGGCCGCACGCGGCTCGAAGCTACTGAGCGTCTGCAACGGCGGTGCGGTGCTCGCCTCCGCCGGGTTGCTCGACGGGCGGCCGGCCACCGCGCACTGGCTCAAGGTCGACGCCTGGGCCGCCGAATACCCGGCGGTGCGGTGGGTCCGCGGCGAACGGTTCGTCGACGACGGCACCGTCGTGACCACGGCCGGGATCCTCTCCGGCATCGACGGCACCCTGCACTGGGTAGAGCGGCTGGCCGGGCGCCAGGTGGCGGCCGACGCCGCGGCGGCCATCGGCTGGCGCCGCTACGGCACCGCGGTGCCGGTGCACCCCCCGGAGGGAACACCGGGCGCGGCCGCGATCGTCAACGCCGGGTTCCGCTGGACCCCCGACGAGATCGGCGTGCTGCTCGCGAACGGCGTCGGCGAGGTCGAACTCGCGTCGGTGTTCGACACCGAAGGCCAGTCGCTGTCCTCGCGCACCCTCGCCGTGAGCCTCGACGGCGGCCCGATCCGCTCCCGGCACGGGCTGGTGTTCCTGCCCCGGGCGGCCCTCGCCTCGGCGGACCTCGACCGGCTGCTCGTGCCGGGCGCGACCCGCGGGATCACCGCACCCGGCGGGCCGGCGCCCGAGTACGTCCACGACCGGCCGGGCTTCCCGTACGACACCGCGGTGAGCGCGCTGTCCCGCCGCACCGACGTGGCGACCGCCCGGTGGACCGCGAAGGTCCTGGAGCTACCCACCGACGACGTCGTCTTTGAAGGCGACGCCTGGCCGTGGCTGCCGACGGCGCTGCCGATCGCGCTGATCCTGGCGGGCGTCGCGGCGGTGGTCGTGGTCGTCCGGGTCCGGCGCAGGCGGCTCAGCCGAGCTGCCTGAGCTTCAGGTGGAAGTTGTCGAGAGTGGCCGGGAGCGGGCGGTCCGGGGACAGCACCGTCCCCGACGCCTGCTCGTACCGGTGGTCGCGCAGCAGGTTCGCCAGCATCGTGCTCGCGCAGAACTGGACCAGGTCCCGGCCCGGGCAGACTGCCGGGCCCGCGCTGAACGGGACCAGCGCCGGGTTCTCCGCCGCGCGGCCGTCGAGCCACAGGTCCGGGTCGAACCGATCCGCGTACGGGAGGTCCGGGTCCCGGTGGAAGAACGGCGTGAAGATCAGCACCGTCGTCCCCGCCGGGCCCCAGGTCGTCTCTTCGGTGGTCTCGCGCAGGATCATCGGGGTGGTCGGCCACAGCCGGACCGCGTCCAGCACGCACGCGCGCAGGTAGCTCAGCTGGTTCGGCTCGGCCAGGTCGACGCCGTCGAGGTCCGTGCGGGCCCGGTCCAGGGCCGCCGGGTGACTCGCCAGCAGCGCCAGCGTCCGGTAGGTCGCCATGCCGGCCGCGTCGAACGCGAACAGCCAGTGCGCCACCTGGTCGGGCGCGGTGTCTTCGCCGGTCTCGGCGATTACGGCGGCGAGGCTGCCGGGCTCGGCGCGGCCGAGGTGGGCGACGAGCCGTGCGCGGAACTGTGCGTGCAGCTGCTTGCGCTTCGGGTGCAGGTACGCCCAGTTCGCGTCCAGCCGCAGCCGTTCGAGCTGGTCGGTGAGTGTCGTGTCGTCACGGGCTTGCGAGCCGAGCACGATCCGGCGCACCAGCCGCCACCAGGCGACGTTGAAGGTGTTCCAGTCGAGCGTTTCCGACGTCCGCAGGACGGCCGCCTCCTCGGCGGTGGCGCGGGCGAAGGGTGCCGCGAGCTCGTGCAGCGGACGGCCGGGTTCCAGGACGGCTTCGGTGAACCGGCGACGGGCGGGCCGGTCGGCCGGAGCGGAAATGAGGACGCCGTGCGGCTGGAAATGCCCCAGCGCGGCGCGTTTCTCCACTGTGGACGGACTGAACGGCGTCGGGGCGCCAGCCAGCAGCCGCTTCACGTCCGCCCCGGACAGGGCCAGCCCGACCGACCGGCCGGGCACGCGCAGTTTCAGCGGGTGCCCGTAGTGGCGGTCGTGCAGCCGGCGCAGCAGCCGCACGGCCGGGCGGTCGTACTGCAGTTTCCCGGCCACCGCCATGGCCGCGGGACGGCGTTTGATCACCCCGCCGGCCAGCGTGGGCAGGGCCACTCCGAGCGCGACACGCAGGGTTTCGGCCACCGAAGCGGTCTCCGGGTGCGTGCGGTGTTCCCGAGTGGACGTCATGGCGCCCGGCTACCCGCGGGCGCCGGTCCGGAAACGCCGCTAGCCGCGCAGGGCGACGTTCAGTACGTCGCCGGCGTGGTCCAGGCAGTCCACGCAGATCACCGCGTCGCGCGCGGCGCAGTCGACCCGCAGCAGCGGCCGCCGGAGCCCGAGGAAGGTCCGGCGTTCCCGGCGCCCGCAGAAATCGCACACCGCGGCCAGCGGCGACGTCACCGCGGCCAGCACGTCACCGGCACCGCTTTCCCGGTCGGCACCGTCGCGCGCCACCCGCAGGCCGGCGCGGACGCAGTCGACGCAGATTGGCCCGCTCCGGCCGGGCACCCGGGGATCCCGCCGCCTCCCGCAGAACCGGCAGGGCCCGCCCGCCCCGTTCACCGCCGTCACCGCGGCCTCCTCGGTCCCGCCGCCCGCGCGCCACTCGCACCGCCCATGCAGACCGGCCCGCTCCGGCCGGCCACCCGAGGATCACGCCGCCGACCGGACAACCGACCTGCCTCGCACGTCACCGCGGCCTCCTCGGTGCCGCCGCCCGCACGTCCCCCGCGCCGCTCACACAGAGCTGCCTGCCGGAGAACCGGCCTGCCCCGTACGTCACCGCGGCCTCCTCGGTTTCGCCGCCCGCGCGCCGGGAATCCGGGTCGCGGCGCGCCTCTTCCTGCCACGCTACCCGGCTGCCGGGTGCCCGGCCGATCGCGGTGGCGCGGGGACCGGTGAGCAGGAGGAGCCTTTTGTCGTCGTTGACCGTGTTGTTCGGAGTGGCCGGCCTGCTGGCGCTCGCCGCGGCGATCGTGCCGAAGCTGGTCGCCGACCGGCCGTTCTCGGTGCCGCTGGTGATGCTCGGCGCCGGCGTCGTGCTCGGGCTGCTGCCGCTGCCCGCCCCCTACGGCAACGGCTGGAGCGACCCCGCCGCCCATCTGCACGGCGTGGAATCCTTCGCCCAGCTGGGCATTCTCGTCGCCCTCGCCGGAGCGGGCCTGTCGGTGGACCGCCCGTTCGGCCTGAAGCGCTGGGGCTCGACGTGGCGGCTGCTCGCCATCACCATGCCGGTGTCGATCCTCGCGATCGCCGTGCTCGGTCACTGGTGGCTGGCGCTGGCCCCCGGCGTCGCCCTGCTGCTGGCCGCGGCGCTGGCGCCGACAGATCCGGTGCTGGCGGGCGACATCGGCGTCCCGCACCCCGACGTCGAGCCGGAACTGGCCCGCAACAACGAGATCCGCTTCACGCTCACGACCGAGGCCGGGCTCAACGACGGCCTGACCATGCCGTTCGTCCTCCTCGGCTTGGCCCTGGCGAGCGGGCAGCCGCGTCTGGAGCTGTCCTGGGTGCTGGTGGACCTGCTGCTGCCCCTGGCCGTCGGGGTCGTGGCCGGCCTGCTGAGCGGGCGGCTGCTCGGCTGGGCGATCTTCCGAGCGCCGTCGGACCGGCTGCGGCTGGCCGAGTACGCCGACGGCCTGGTCCTGCTGGCGCTGGCGTTCGTGCCCTACGCCCTGTCGGAACTGGTCCACGGCAACGGGTTCGTTGCCGTGTTCGTCGCGGCCGTCGCGGTCCGCACGCAGGAACGCGAGCACGACTACCACGGCGTCCTGCACGCCTTCGGCCACCAGCTGGAACGGCTGTTCGTCCCGCTCGCCCTGCTGGGACTGGGCCTGGCCATCGGCGACGGCCTGCTGCGCGGACTGCAGCCCCTCGAAGTGGTGCTCGCCGTCGTCGCCGTGCTCGTGGTCCGGCCGCTGGTGGGCTGGCTGTCCCTGCTCGGCGCGCCGTCGCCGGGCCGGCCGGCCACCGCGGCGATCGCGTTCTTCGGCGTCCGCGGCATCGGCACGCTCTACTACCTGGCCTACGCGCTCAACCGGCTTCCCGTGCCGCAGCAGGACGTGCTGTGGCGGGTCGGCGCGCTCGCCGTCGCGGTGTCGGTGGTCGTGCACGGCGTGCTCGCGGAGCCGGCGATCCAGCGGATCGAGCGGATGGGCGGGCACCTGCCGGCCGATGTGTAGCCCGCGAACCAGTGGGTAACCCCCAGGCAAGGCCCCTTTGGCGACTGGCCGATCCGGAAATGTCGCTACGACGGAAGGTGCACCCTGATGAACGACAAGCTGGAAAACAAGGGCGAAGAGCTCAAGGGCCGGGCCAAAGAAGCCGTCGGCGACGCCACCGGCAACGAGCAGTGGCAGGCCGAGGGCAAGTCCGACCAGGCCAAGGGCTCGCTCAAGCAGGCCGGCGAGAAGATCAAGGACGCTGTGAAGGGCGTCACGGACAAGAAGTGACCCGTTTCCCGCTGCCGCGCCCCGGACGCCGGGGTGCGGCAGCGGGTTCGTGTCCGGGGGACTGTGCATGTTCGAAGGCTTCACGCTGGAGCGCGTCGACGTCGGTGACGTGCCGCTGCGGGTGCGCCACGGCGGCTCCGGGCCGCCGATCCTGCTGGTGCACGGGCATCCGCGGACGCACACGACGTGGCACCGCGTCGCCCCGCGGCTCGCCGAGCGGTTCACCGTCGTGTGCCCGGACACCCGCGGCTACGGCGAGTCCGCCAAGCCGCCGACCGACGAAGACCACACGCCCTACAGCAAACGCGTCATGGCGGCGGACTGCGTCGCGCTGATGCGGCACCTCGGGCACGACGTGTTCTTCGTGGCGGGCCACGACCGCGGCGCCTACGTGGCCACCCGCCTGGCGCTCGATCACCCGGACGTGATTCGCGGCGCCGCGATCCTCGACGCCGTCCCGATCGTCGAGGCCCTGGACCGCTGCGACGCGCGGTTCGCGCGCGAGTGGTACCACTGGTTCTTCTTCGCCCAGCCGGAAAAACCCGAGCGGGTGATCACCGCCGATCCCGACGCCTGGTACGACGTCGGCACGCGCAACTCGCCCGAGCGGCTCGGTGCGGAGAACTTCGCCGACTTCCACCGCGCGATCCACGACCCGGCCACGGTCACCGCGATGCTCGAGGACTACCGCGCGGGCCTGGGCGTCGACCGCGCCCACGACGACGCCGACCGCGCCGCCGGCCGGCGGATCACCTGCCCCACCCTGGTGCTCTGGTCGAGCGACGACGACCTGGAAGACCTCTACGGTGACGTCCTGGCCGTCTGGCGGCCGTGGACGACCGACCTGCGCGGGCACGCGATCAAGTCCGGCCACCACGTCGCCGAGGAGAATCCCGAGGCCCTCGCGGCCGCGCTGGGTGAGTTCTTCGGCGGGCTTCAGCGGTAGCGGGAGGCGAGTTCCGGGCGCTGCCCGCCGAAGGCGGCGAGGTCGGCCCGGAAAACAGCGTCGAGCAGCCCGGCGTCCTCGACTCCCGGGGCGGTGACGACCTCCCCGAGCTCGAAGCCGCGCAGGGACGCGGTGACGACGTCGGCGGCGGACATCCGGGGCACCGTGCTGAGGTCGAGGCCCTGCCGCTCGTGGAACTCGGTCGCGACGACACCCGGGCACAGCACCTGCACCCGGACGCCGGTACCCTCGAGCTCGGCGTTCAGGGTCTGGGACAGGGCGACCAGGTAGGCCAGCGAACCGGCGTAGACGGCCCGGCGGGGCATGACGGAGGCGTCGGCGGGGCCGCTGAACGCGATCATCCCGGCCACGTTGACGATCTTCCCCTCGCCGCGTTCCTGCATGCCCGCGACGGCCGCGCGGGTCAGCATGGTGGGCGCGGCGACCTTGACGTGGACGAGCTCGCCGGCCTTGCCGGCGGGCAGCTGGGCCAGCGGCATGTAGTGGGCGACGCCGGCGTTGTTGACCAGCAGGGTCAGCGGCTCGGCGGCGCAGAGCGCGGCGACGGCCGCGACGCCGTCGTCGGTGGACAGGTCGGCGGCCACCGTGCGGATCTCGGCGTCCGGGTGGGCGGCGGCGAGCTCGGCGAGGCGGTCCTCGCGGCGGCCGGTGACGATCAGGTCGTAGCCGTCGGCGGCGAGGCGGTCGGCGAAGGCCCGGCCGATGCCGGAGGTGGCGCCGGTGACGAGGGCGAGCTGGTTCATGGTCGCGATCCTTTCCGTGGGGTCTGCCACCACGATCGGCCCGCGGCGAGGGCGCAGGAAGCGGCCCGGTTTTCCTGGGAGCGGCAGTACCAGGACAACCGCCCGGCCGGCTTGCACAATCGAGGTATGGCGAACACCGGACTCGGCACGGCCCTGCGCCACTGGCGCGACCGCGTCCCGCCCCAGGCCGCCGGCCTGCCCGCGGGCCGCCGTCGTCGCGCCGCCGGGTTGCGCCGCGAGGAACTGGCCCAGCTGGCGGGCATCTCCGCCGACTACGTCGTCCGGCTCGAGCAGGGCCGCGCCACCAGCCCGTCGGCGCAGGTGGTCGAGGCGCTGGCCCGGGCGCTGCGCCTCACGCGGGACGAGCGGACGCACCTGTTCCGCCTGGCCGGGCTCGTGCCGCCGGGCCCGGGCACGGTCCCCCGGCACATCACCCCGGGCGTCCACCGCATGCTGGACCGGCTGGCCGGCACCCCGGTCGCCGTCTTCGACGCGGCCTGGAACCAGCTCCTGGCCAACCCGCTGTACACGGCGCTGATGGGCGAATGGCACGGCGACGACCTCAACGGCGTCCGGCGCAATTTCCTCAGCCCCAACGCCCGGGTGCGCGACAGCCCGGAGTCCCGGGACGCGCTCCAGGCCGCCCTGGTCGCCGACCTGCGCCGCACGGCCGGCACCTACCCCGACGACACCGGCCTCCGGACGCTCATCGCCGACCTCCGGCAGCACAGCCCGCGGTTCGCAGACCTGTGGGACTCGGGCGCGATCGGCCGGCACGAAGCCGCCCGCAAGACGATCGACCACCCGGACGTCGGCGAGCTGACCCTGGACTGCGACGTCCTGAGCGTGACGGGCAGCGACCTGCGCATGATGGTGTACACGGCCGAGCCGGGCACGGAGGCCGCCGACCGGCTGGCACTGCTAGGTGTCATCGGGACGCAGTCACTGGTCGAGGACCGGCGCTAGTCCGCTCCGCAGCAGCGGCGGATGGCGTCCTCGGTCAGCGGGCCGTGCACCGGGTCGCCGACGACCGCGCGCAACTCCTTGCCGCGGACGACGTCCAGCAGGTGCTCCGGGAACAGCTCGGGACACCACTGCGGCTCCCGGATCCCGAGGACGGACGCCGGGCGGCGTTGCAGGTGATCGGCGACCGCCGGCCAGCGGACCCGCAGGACGGCCCACAACGCCAGCAGCCCGGTCTCGGGAGTGTGGCCTTCAAGCGTCCGGACCGCACGCAGGATGCTGTAGGTGTTGAGGAAGAGCTTGATCTCCCGGGGGTTGCTGCCGATCAGCGGTGCGAACTTCCGCAGCATGTGCTCGGTGTTCGCCTGTGTCTCCGGCGCGGCCACCGCGCGGACCGCGTCGACGGCCACGGCGGTGCGGATCTCCGGCTCGGCGATGGCGTCGAGCGCCGCCAGGATCCGGCCCTCGTCGCCGGCGGCGGCCTGGATCCTGCCCCTGGCCTCGACGGCGGCGGGGGCCTTCCGCAGGTCGGCATCGCCCTCGGTGACGTTCAAGAGGTGACCCAGGAACCGTCGTTGGGCCGCGGTGCCCAGGGCCGGCATCGGCACGGTCAGCTGGAAGAGCTTGTCCATGAACTGGTAACCCAACCGGCCGGCCGACTGCCTTCCCTCTTCGTCGAACTCCGCGTACCACGTGGCGAAGCTCTGCCGGAGCCAATATCCGTCGGCACTGACGACGACGTAGGCCGCCGGAGGCCCGCCACCACGGCCGCCGGGAGCGGCCCGCAGCAGCGTTTGGACGGCTTCGAGGACTTCCACCACGTAGTCGTGCTTGCACCGGTCGAGGTCGTCGATGAACAGGACGACCGGCTTGCCCGACTGGCGGAGCAGCCAGTCGAAGTGCTCGGCGACCCGGCCCATCGGGTTCGCGCCGGTCTGCTCGAACAGCCGGGCACCCCCGGCCGAATCCCACAGCAGGACCCGGCCGGCCACCCGGACACCGGGCCACAGCACGCCGACCGCCGCGATCGCCGAGAGTGCCACCTTCAGCCACTCCGAACCGGGCTGCTGGGTCCCGACGATCGCGCGGACGAGCAGGCCGACCCCGCCCGCGCACAGGACCAGCAGGATGGCCGACAGCACGAACGGTGCCCCCGAGCGACGGGCCCGCGCGGCCAGCTCCTTCACCTTGAACCGCCGCCGCGCCCACCAGCCCCGGTCCTGCACGATCGCGTTCCGGACCGCCGTGAGCAGCGCCCACCACGGCGGCGACAACCGCGACTGCTGCCAGGCGTCGAACGGGGTGACGAGCAGGCCTGCACCCGTGAGCCGCCGGCCCAGCAGGCCCAGGAGTGTGCTCTTGCCGGCACCCCACTCCCCGTCGACGTGCACGATCAACGACGTGTCCGGGTGCCGCTCCCGGGTTTCCACGATCCGGGAGGCGAGCACCTCGGCGAGGGCGTCCCGCTTGAGCAGGTCGATCTCGGTCGGCGTGTCGGTGGTCCACTCGACATCGGACTTCTCCTGGACGTCGGGCGGCGGCTCGTCGGCCGCTTCGATCGTCGGCAGGGTGTCTCGGGCCACCTGGTCGACGAAAACGGCGTTCGCCGGCACCCCTTCCGCCGTGGCCCGCCGGAAGGCCTCGTGGCACAGCCTGATCACGGCGCGCACGTTGCCGCCGGTCAGGTCCACGAGGTGGGAGACGGCTTCTTCGGTGAACGGCTCGAGGCGATAACGTCCCGAAGACCGTCCCTGCGACTGCTCGATGAGTGCTCGGACGTCGTCCACCGTGAACGGAGTCATCACGATCACCTGGCCGATGCGCTGACGGACGTCCGCACCGAGCTGCTCGAGCAAGTCCGGGGTTCCCAGCAGCACGAGCAGGACTCCGGAAAGAAACAACACCTCAAGCAGCGACCGGAACGCACTCAACTGCACTATTCGCAGATCGTCGAGCATTACGACCAGTTTCCGCCGCTGGGCACCGTACAGCTGGGCGATCGAAGCGATGGCCTTCAACGCCGCGGCTTCCGAGTCAATCGCCCAGGTAATCCCCCGGTAGAGCAGGGCATCGGCGGGCAGTTGACCGGTGAGCCAGTCCCAGACCGCCGTCTTGAACTCGGCTTGCAAGAGCATCAAGAGCGCGCTGACGAAATCCGGCTCCGAAACGTATCCGCGGGATTTCTCGTCGAGTCCTCCCGCCAGGTCGACAAAGGTGTCGATGCCCAATTGATTCACGAGACGCAGGTACGTTTCCCGAAACGTGCTCCCCGCCTCCACGTACACACTGGTAATGGGTGGATCGACCACCGACCGCACCAGGCTCAGGGCGGTGTGAGTCTTCCCGGTGCCGTGCTCCCCGAGGACGACGACCGTGCTGCCCGGGCCCGCGGATTCACCGAGGTAGTCACCGAGGCAGGCACGGACCCTGCGAAACGGTTCCGATTCGATCGTGAACACGGGAACGCGAGAGGGGGTGGCGACCGCGAGCGGGGAAAACGGGTTCCGGGCCGGGGCCTTTTCGTTCTCGACGCTCATGATCTTCCGGGTGCGGAGGCGGACAGTCAGCGAAGTATGCCCGCCGTTTCCGCGAGGAGAAAGGCCTAATCCCTCGTCCGGCGCGTACCGTCGCCGAGTGACTCGGTCCGGCCTGCCGCGTCCAACCTCTCCAGCAGCGGGATCATCACCCGGCGCGTGCTGTCGAGGGCCTTGCGGGCCTCCGACACCGTGAACGGCTGGGGCAGCCGGCGCAACCCCTCCACCGCCCGCTCCGCCACGTCCGGGCCGAGCACCACCCCCTCGGCGAGCGCCGTCAGCCGGCCCAGGCGGACGGCTGCCGCCAGCTCTCGGCGGCCGAGGCCCAGTTCCCGCAGCTCGTCCGCCTCCGGGGCGCGGAACGGGTGCTCCGCGAGCCGCTTCGCCACCACTTCGAGGGCCTTCTCCACGGCCGGGGCCAACCCGGCGCCGGGGCGGCGGACCAGCCCGCCCGCCACCTCGAACCCGGTCCCCCGCAGCACCGGCACGACCAGCTCCGGGGCGGGCAGCCCGAGCCGCTGCCGCAACGCCTCCACCGGCACGCCCGCGGCCGTGGTGTCCCACGCGCCCACCACCGAGGCCGCCTGCACGCGCGACGCCGCCAGCCGCTCCTCGTCCGCGCACCACTCGCCCAGCCGCTCCCCCGTCGGGCGCAGACCCATCGCCGCGAAGTCCCCGGCGGGCACGAAACCCTTGCGGCGCAGATAAACCCGCGCGAGGTCGGGCTCGGTCAGCTCGCGGCCGCGGGCCCGGGCCGCGCCCCGGCGGGACAACGCGGGCGGGTCGACGTCGAGGACGTCGAACCCGGCGGCGATCCGGTGCTCGCCGGGGTCGCGCAGCAGGCCGCGGTCGCCGGTGCGCAGCGGCAGCGCGGTCGCCGTGGTGAGGCGGGCGGTGTCCGTCCCGAGTGGACGGACGCGGACCGGCACGGCCGCCGTGCCCAGGTGCAGCACCAGCTCGCGGTGCAGGTCCGCCGCGACCGCGCCGCGCAGCCGGACGTCGAACTCCGTCGTGGTGCGCCAGCGGCCCGGGGTGAGCAGGACGTCGCCGCGGCGGACGTCACCACGGGCGGTTCCGCGCAGGTTCACCGCGACCCGGGCCACCGCGCTCACCCGGGCGTGGGGTTCGCCGAGGGCCTGCAGCGCACGGACCTTCACCCGCGCCGACCCCAGCAGCAGCTCGTCGCCCCTGGCGATCGTGCCGGCGGAGAGGGTGCCCGTGACGACCGTGCCGGCCCCCGAAACCGTGAAGGCGCGGTCGATCCACAGCCGGACGTCGGCGTCCGGGTCGGGGGCCGGGAGCCCGGCCGTGAGCTCGCCGATCGCCGCGCGCAGACGGTCGAGGCCCGCGCCCGTCGTGCCGCTGACGGCGACGCTCGGGACGGCCCCCAGCGACGTCGCGGCGATCTCCCGCAGCGCGAGGGCCGTCGCCGCGGCCGGGTCGGCGCGGTCGGCCTTGGTGACGACCAGCAGGCCGCGGCGGACGCCGAACGCCTCCAGCGCCGCGAGGTGCTCGGCCGACTGCGGCATCCAGCCCTCGTCGGCGGCGACCACGAACAGCACCGCCGGGGCGGGCCCGGCGCCGGCGAGCATGTTCGGCACGAACCGCTCGTGGCCCGGCACGTCCACGAACGCGACGTCCTCCTCGCCGATCCGCGTCCAGGCGAAGCCGAGGTCGATGGTGAGGCCGCGGCGGCGTTCCTCGGCCCACCGGTCCGGCTCCATTCCGGTCAGCCGCCGCACGAGCGTGGACTTCCCGTGGTCGACGTGCCCGGCGGTGACGATCACCCGCATCGGCGGACGGCTTCCCGCAGCTTCGCGTCCTCATCCGGGCGCACGGTCCGCAGGTCGAGCAGGCAGCGGTCCTTGACGACCCGGCCGGCCACCGCCGGCTCGCCCGTGCGCAGCGCGGCCGCGTACCGGGCGGGCAGGCTCACCGCGACGCTGGGCAGCTCGACGCCGGGCGCGCCCCCGCCGCCGACCGCCGCCAGCGACGCGACCACCTCGGCATCGACGTCGCCGAGGGCCTTGACCAGCGCTTCGGCCCGTTCCCGCAGGCTCGCGACGGACGCTTCCAGCGCCGCGCGCACCGGCGGTTCCGGCCCGCGCAGCGTCGCTTCGAGCGCGGCGAGGGTGAGCTTGTCGACGCGCAGGGCCCGCGCGGCCGGGTGGCGCCGAAGCCGTTCGACGACGTCGGCGTCGCCGAGCAACAGGCCGGCCTGCGGGCCGCCGAGCAGTTTGTCCCCGCTGGCCGTGACGATCGTCGCGCCCGCCCGCAGCGCGCTCGCCGCGTCGGGTTCGTCCGGCAGGAGCGGGTGCGGGGCCAGCAGGCCGGAGCCGATGTCGGCGACCAGCGGCACGCCGAGCCCGGCCAGCTCGCCGAGCGTCGCTTCCGCGGTGAACCCGGTGACGCGGTAGTTGGACGGGTGGACCTTCAGCACGAATCCGGTGTCCGGGCCGATCGCCGCGGCGTAGTCGCCGGCGGTCGTCCGGTTCGTGGTCCCGACCTCGCGCAGCCGCGCGCCGGTCGATTCCAGGAGGTCCGGGATGCGGAAGCCGTCGCCGATCTCGACCAGCTCGCCCCGGCTGACGACGATCTCCCGGCCCGGGGCGAGAGCGAGCGCGCAGAGCAGCAGGGCGGCCGCATTGTTGTTGACCACGTGCACGCCGCCGGCGTCCGGCACGGCCGCCTGCAGCGCCGTGAGGGCACCGCGGCCCCGGCGGGCGCGCTCGCCGGTCGTGAGGTCGAATTCGACGTCGGTGGCGCCGCCGGCCGCGGCGAGGGCGTCGAGCGCGGCGGCCGAAAGCGGGGCCCGGCCGAGGTTGGTGTGCACGACGACGCCGGTCGCGTTGACCACCGGCCGCAGCGAGGACGCGCCCGCCGGCAGCCGCGCGAGTACGGCGTCGGCGACGGCGTCCGGGGCGATCTCGCCCGCCCGCGCCGCCTGCTGGACGGCGTTGACCACCGCTTTCACCAGGTCCCGGCCGAGCGTCCCGGCGGCCTTGGCGATCCGGGGCTCGGCCAGGAGCGCGTCGGTCCGCGGGATCGCGCGGCGCGGGTCAGGCATGGCGGAGGCGGACGGGAATCGAACCCGCCAGCGGCAGAACCTGCCGTTCGACGGTTTTGAAGACCGCGCCGGTCACCAGGCCGGATACGCCTCCCTGCACCATGGCAGCCATCCTGCCAAGTTCGCGCCCGGCGGGCACGATGAACCGGTGGGTTACCGACTGACGCAGTACGCGCACGGCGGCGGCTGCGCGTGCAAGATCCCGCCGGGCGAACTGGAGGCGGCCGTGGCCGGCCTGACCGGCGCGGCGCCCGTGGCGCCACCGGGTGAGCTGCTCGTGGGCCTCGACACCGGCGACGACGCGGCCGCGGTCCGGATCTCCGGCGACACCGCGCTGATCGCCACCACGGACTTCTTCACCCCGGTCGTCGACGACGCCTACGACTGGGGCCGGATCGCCGCGGCCAACGCGCTGTCCGACGTCTACGCCATGGGCGGCACCCCGGTGGTGGCGGTCAACCTGCTGGGCTGGCCGCGCGAGACGCTGCCGTTCGAGCTGGCCGCCGAGGTGCTGCGCGGCGGCCTCGACGTCTGCGCCGAGGCGGGCTGCCACCTGGCGGGCGGGCACAGCATCGACGACCCGGAGCCGAAGTACGGCCTCGCGGTGACCGGCGTCGCCGATCCGTCGCGGCTGCTGCGCAACGACGCGGGCCGCGCGGGCGTACCGCTGACGCTGACCAAGCCCCTCGGCGTCGGCGTGCTCAACTCGCGGCACAAGGCCACCGGCGAGCGGTTCCCGCAGGCCATCGAGGCGATGACGACGCTGAACGCGCCGGCGTCCCGGGCCGCGCTGGCCGCCGGGGCGGTGTGCGCGACCGACGTGACGGGGTTCGGCCTGCTCGGCCACCTGCACAAGCTGGCGCGCGCGAGCGGCGTCACGGCCCGGCTGGACCCGGCGGCGGTGCCGTACCTGGAGGGCGCGCGGGAGGCGCTGCGCGACGGCTACGTCAGCGGCGGCACCCGGCGCAACCTCGACTGGGTCCGCCCGCACGCGGAGCTGTCCCGGATCTCGGAGGAGGAAGCGCTGCTGCTGGCGGACGCGCAGACGTCGGGCGGGTTGCTGGTGGCCGGGGAGCTGCCGGGCCACCCGGTGATCGGGACCCTGGAGCCGCGATCGGACCACACGATCGTCGTGGGCTGAGTTTCCGGCCCGGCCGGCCCGGGTACGCGGGGTGGGGAAACGATCAGGAGGTGTGCGATGCCCGCTCCGGACCGGACCAGCCTCGAGCAGCACCTGTCCGACACCGAGTACCCCTGCGGCCGCGACGAGCTCTTGCGCCGAGCCGCGGCGGCGGGAGGCGGCGACTCGGTGCTGGGCTCGCTCGGCGGGCTGCCGGACAGCGACCGCTACGACAACTTCGACGCGGTGTGGGAGGCGGTGTCCGCCAAACACATCGGCGGGGCGCCCTAGGAGAGCCGCTCCACGGCGTCCCGGGCCTCCCGGAGGTCGGCGCCGGTGCGTTCGCGGTAGGCCTTGATCGCCTGGATCTTCTTGCCCTGCCGCAGCAGTTCGGTGACCTCGGCGAGTTCCGGCTCCGTGGTGGGCACGCCGAGCCGCTCGGCGATCGCGTCGAGCTTCGCTCCACCCGCGCCAGCCGCCGATCGACCCGCCCCAGCCGCCGCTCCGTGGCCGACGACGCCAGTCCGACGACCGCGACCAGCGCGACGACACCGAGCAAGAGCATCCCGTAGTCCATACCGCGGCATGCTACTTCCGGAAATTGTCGGTGCCGGTGGCTAGGGTGACGCCATGACCATACTGACCGACCGTCCGCACACCGCGCTGGTAGTCATCGACGTCCAGAACGGCGTGATGGAGACGGCACACGACCGCGAAACCGTCGTTGCAAACATCGTCGCGCTGGTGGACCGCGCCCGCGCCGCCGGCACCGAGGTGGTGTGGGTCCAGCACACCAGCGACGAGCTGCCCCGGGGAAGCCAGACGTGGGAGTACGTGCCGGAACTGGTGCGCCGGGAAGCGGAACCCTTGGTGCACAAGGAGTACGGCGACTCGTTCGAGGACACGGACTTGGAGGAGGTGCTGGCGAGCAGGGGAATCGGCTCGCTGGTGGTGGCGGGCGCGCAGACGGACGCGTGCATCCGCTCGACGCTGCACGGAGCGCTGGCGCGGGGATATGACGTGACGCTGGTTTCGGACGCGCACTCGACGGAGGACCTGTCGGCGTATGGCGCCCCGCCACCCGGGCAGGTCATCGCGCACACGAACTTGTACTGGAAGTACCAGACCGCGCCGGGCCGGACGGCCGGGACGGTGGAGACGGCCGAGGTGGAGTTCGGGGTGAAGGCGGAGGTCTGAGCCGGGAGGTTCTGCTGGGCTGGGCGGGCCGGGCGGGCCGGGCCGCCGGGTGAGGTGACTTCGCGCTGGGCGCGGAACGCGTTGGCCAGCGCCCCGCGCAGGCTTGCCCACGTACGCCAACGACTACCAAGCGAGCCAAGGGGCGAACCCGAGTCGCCGCACAGCCGTGGTGGAGCGGCCGGCCCGCCTGCCGTGGTTGCGCGGCCAGGCCCGCCAGCCGCGGTGGAGCGGCCGGGCCTGCCAGCGGTCGAGTGGCTGGGCTCGCCAGTCGTGGTGGAGCGGCCGGACCCGCCGGCCGCTCCACCGCGGCGGAGCGGCCGGGCGTGCCCGCCGCGGCGAGTTGGCGTGCCCGGCCCTCCCGGACGCGCGCATCCTGCCCGCGCCGCCGGACCGCGTCCAGCACCCTCGCGATGATCACCTCGCGCCCCAACCGGTTTCTCAACGCAACGCGTCGCGCAACGTCCGGGCCACCCGGGCCATCAGCACCTCCGCCTCCGGCTGGAGGACCGCCGGCACCCTCGACTCCGTCAGGGCCACCACCGCGAACACACCTCCGTTCGCGTGCTCGACCACGCCCATCTCGTGCCGCAAATTGAGCAGCGTTCCCGTCTTCGACGACCAGCGGGCCGCGTCGGAGGCGAAGTCGGGGGTCAAACGGTGGCGGATCATGTTGTTCGCCATCAGGTCGCGGACGCCCGCCGCCACCGAGGGGTCGATCCTCGACGGCCGCCACAGCGCCTCCAGCAACGAAACCAGCGCCCGGGCCGAGGCCGAGTTCGCGCGGGTGACGTCGAGCTGCGGGACGCGGTGGCCCTGGCCCGCCGTCGACGCGCCGATCGCCAGTGCGTGGGCCAAGTGCGCGTCGCCCTCCGAGAAGCGCTCGGCCGGCGTCTCCACCAGGTCGCGCATCAGGTGGCGCACCGCGATCCCGGGCAGACCCCACTCCCCCAGCATCCGCGTGACCTCCGGCGGCGGCGTCAGTCCGAAGAGGACGTCCGCGGCCGTCCCGTCGCTCAGGGACGTGCTCAGGTACACCAGGTCGCCGACCGCGACGCGGGCCGGGTGGCGGAAGCGGGTCAAGCCGATCGGGCCCGGGGTCGTGACGCCGCCGGGCGGGACCTCCAGCTGGGTGGCCGCGTCGAGCTCGCCGCGGCGGATGCGGTCCAGGGTGGCCGCCGCCAACGGGACCTTGACCAGGGAGGCGATCGGGTACTCGCGGTCCGGGTCGAGGCCGATTTCGGCGCCCGTGCGCAGGTCGCGGACCAGGAACGAGCCGCGCAGGCCGCCGTCGTCCAGGGCCGCGCGCAGGTCGCGGACCAGGGCCGCGGTCACCGGGTCGCTCCGAGGCACCGGCCGACCGCCGCACGCAACGTCGTCCGGAGCCGGTCCGCGTCCTCGGCCAGCGGCGCCGTGACGCCGAAGCCGCGCGCGAGGTCCAGCTCGCCGATCGGGCGCCAGGTCAGGCCCAGGTCCTCCGCCTGCGCCGGTGAGCACAGCAGCAGGTCCTGCGACGCGAACACCTCCGCGGCCGCCGCCGTCAGCGCCTCGGCCACCGCCACCTGGGCCGGGGACAGCCCCACCGCGTCCCGCACGCGCAGCACCCGGTCCCGGACGTGCGGGACGTCGTCTTCCGGCTGGATCCAGACACGCCGCCGCACGGCCGCCGCCCGGCCCGGCCGCAGCGTCTCCAGGTGCACGACCCGGCCCGGCATCGCCCCGACGCCGGCCACGCCCAGCGGCACCGACCACACGGCTTCCTCGGCCGGGACGGCGGTGAGCGCGGCCCGCACCTCGCTCGTCCGGACGAGCGCGGCCCGCTCCCCCGGCCCCGCCTCGCGGAACTCCAGGTGGATCCCCATGCCCCTGGCTTCGGCGGCGAGCCCGGCGAGCTCCCGCACCCCGCACGTCGCCGGCACGGCCACCCGCACCGGCCGCAGCCGGGCGCGCCGCGCGTCGTGTTCCATCTCCTCGGCCAGCTGCACGAGCCGCCGGGCGGAGGGCAGCACGTCCCGGCCGAACGGCGTCAGCCTCGCCCGGCGGGTCGAGCGGTCGAAGAGCCGCTCCCCGAAATGCCGTTCGAGCGCGGCGATGCGCCGGCTCGCGACCGGCTGCGGGATCCGCGCGAGCGCCGCGCCCGCCGTGAAACTCCCCGTCTCGCTCACGCTCACGAACGCCCTGCAGCCGCCGACCAGGTCCACGACCACACCTTATGCCAGATCGGCATCGAACCGCGCACTTCCGTCTTGGACAGCATGGACGATCGTCGTGAGACTGCGAGGACGATCAAGAAACCGGAAGGATGTCTTCGTGCCGTTCCCCCGAGCCCGGCAGGCCGCGCTCGCCGCCCTGCTCCTCGTTCCGCTGACCGCCTGCACCGCGGAACCGGCGAAAACACCGAACACGCCGGAAGCGACACCGACCCGAGCCACGACACGGACCGCGGCACCGCAACCGGACTTCGCCCCGCTCGAACGCAGCTTCGACGCCCGCCTCGGCGTGTACGCCCTCGACACCGGCTCCGGCCGCGAGATCGCCCACCGCGCCGACGAGCGCTTCGGCTACGCCTCGACGCACAAGGCGTTCTCGGCCGCCGCGGTGCTCCAGCGCACCAACATGGCCGACCTCGCGAAAGTGCTGACCTACCGCCGGGCCGACCTGCAGGAGAACTCCCCGGTCACCGAAAAGCACGTCGACACCGGCATTTCGCTGCGCGACGCGATCGACGCGGCGTTGCGCTACAGCGACAACACCGCCGCGAACCTGCTGTTCCAGCAACTCGGCGGGCCGCCGGGACTCGCCGCCGCGCTGCGGGCGATCGGCGACACGACCACCCACGTCGACCGGACCGAACCCGCGCTCAACGACCTCGCGCCGGGCGACCTCCGCGACACCAGCACCCCGCGCGCGATGGCCGGCAGCCTGCGCACCTTCGCCCTCGGCGACGCGCTCCCGCCGGACAAGCGCGCCCTGTACACGGACATGATGCGCGCCAACCGGACCGGCGCGACCGTGATCCGGGCGGGCACGCCGGCCGGCTGGGCCGTCGCCGACAAGACCGGCACCGGCGAATACGCCACGCGCAACGACATCGCGGTCGTCTGGCCGCCGGGGCGGGCACCGATCGTCCTCGCGATCATGTCCAGCCGCCAGGCCGAGGACGCCGACCACGACGACCGGCTCATCGCGCAGGCGGCGAAGCTGACACTCGACGCCCTGAAGGGGAACTAACCGAAGAGCCGCAGCACTTCCGAGGAGACGTCGTCGAGCCAGCCGGCCCGCTGGGCGGGGTCGGCGTCGGCCACCACCCGCAGGACGAGCCGCCGCACCTCCGGCTCCCCGAGGTAGGGCGCGAGGCAGCGCCGCCAGATCGCGTCCAGGGGGTCGCCGAACAGCGTCCGCTCCCGCTCCTCCGGGGTGTCGGAGGTGTTGACCACCAGCATCCGCCGCAGGGACAGCAGCGACTCGGGTGCGCCGCCGGCGTCGTCGAGGCGGTAGGCCACGCCGGGGACGAGGATCCGGTCGAGCCAGCCGCCGAGGATCGCGGGCGGCTTGCCCCACCAGTTGGGGTGGATCGCGACGAGCCCGCCGGCCTCCCGCAGTTCCGAACGGTGCCGCCGCACCAGCGGGTCCGGTTCGGCCGCGAGGAACTCCTCCACCCGGGCCCCGCTGGTGTAGGCCTCTTTCGCGGTCAGCACCGGGTCGAAGCCTTCGGCGTACAGGTCGTGGAACCGCACCGGCACCCCGGCCCGCTCCAGCGCGTCGACCACTCGCGCGGCGAGTGCGTGGTTGAAGCTGCCGGGCCGGGGATGGGCCAGCAGGACCACCACCGGCTTTGCGTCGATCACCATGATCGCGCCATCCTGCCACGGCGCACCGCGGGTCCCGCGGAGCGTTCAGCCCGCGTTGGCCAGCAAGCCCGGCCCGGCCGGCGCGCTGCTCACCAGGCACCGGTGGCACGGCATCCCCCGCAGCCCGTCCAGCACTTCGGCTTCCCCGGGGAAGATCGACTCCCCGCACAGCGCCGTCAGCTGCTCGGGCACCGGGCCGGACGGCACCGGGATCAGGTGACAGACGCGTCTGCTCTCGCCGACGACGCCTCGGCGTAGCCGCACCAGTGCGAGCATCCCACCGTTCTCACCCATGCCAGCACGGTAAGCGACGAACAGCGCAACGGCTTCGTGCCGTCGGCCCAACGATCTTGGGCACCGGTGGTCCCGGACACCAAAGTCACGCCGGGGACAGCACCGCCGAGCCCAGGCGGCGGCACAGGGCCAGCGCCAGCTCGACGTCCAACCGCGACTCGCCGAGGCCGCGGGGCAACAGCTCCTGGGCCTTGCGGACGCGGTACTGCACCGAATTCTTGTGCATGGTCAGCTCCGCGGCCGCCGCCGTGTAACTGCCGCCCGTGCTCAGGAACACCTGGAGCGTCTCGCGCAGGCGGCCGCAGTTCTCGTCGTCGGCGGCCAGCGGGCCGAGGCTGCTCGCGACCCACAGTCGGGCCGCGTTCAGGTCGCTCGTCATCAGTGCCACCGTGCCGACCTCGCGGAAGGTCAGCACGCGGTCGCAGTGCTCCCCCGCCGCCAGCGCCAGCGCGTGCACCCGGCGGGCCTGCTGGTGGGTGTCGCGGAAACCGGCGACCCCGGTGCCGGGATCGCCGACGGTCACCCGGACTCCGGCTTCGGCGAGCGCCGCGTCGAGGTGCTCGCGGCCGACCGTCGCGCCCGGGGCGAGCGGGAGCCACACCCAGGCGCTGGCCTCGTCGCGCGGGACGAACAGCGGACGGCCTTGCCCGCCGACGCGCTCGGACACCGCGACCGCGACCGATTCCAGCAACGACAGCGCATCGTCGACCAGGGCCGCCGACGCGTGCCAGACGATCATGCCCACGTGCGTGCCGCGCAGGCGGTAGCCGATCAGCGCCTCGGCCGCGTCGACGTCGGGCGGGCCGCCGTTGCCGTCGAGCAGGTCCGCCACCTTCGCCGCCCGCGCGGCACTGCGGTTGAGCAGCCAGCGGTCGCGTTCGTCCTGGTAGACGGCGACGAGGTGGCGGACGACCCGGGTGATGAACTCGTAGGCGACCCGCAGCAGCCGGCGCATCATGGCCCCGAGCAGGGCCGCGTCGTCGACGAGCCGGGTGCACTCCTGGAACCCGAAGTCGAGCATCGCGGCCTGCCCGAGGTCGTACGCGCGGATCAGGTCGAACACCGGCGTGCCGCGCTGGGCCAGCCGCCGCGCGTACTCGATCGCCGCGGCCGGCGGCTCGACACCGGCCGGGTCGATGCCGTGCCGGAAGATCTGCAGCGCCGTCTCGATGTTCTGGTACACGCTCGACGACAGCAGGCTCACCATGCGCTCGTCGTCGTTGACCAGCTGCGGCAGGTCGGCGGCGTACAGCTGGACCAGTTCGCCGGTCAGTTCGCCCGCGCGGTCGGCGAGGGTGGCGGCGATCTGCCGGATGCGGTCCGAGACGACTTCTTCGTCCACCATGGAGCCACCTTAGGGGGTGACGCTTCAAGCTAGCCGAGGAACTCGTCGATCAAGTCGAACGTCCGGTCCGGAGCCTGCAGCGCCGGCTGGTGCCCGGCGCCCGCCACCACCTCGAACCGGGCGTCGGCGAACCCCACCGCATACGCCTTGCCGAACGCCGGCGGGACGACGACGTCGTCTTCGCCCCAGATCAGCAGGGCCGGGACCCGGACCCGCGCGAGCCGGCGCAGCAGCTTCGGGTCGGCGAGGCCCGGGCCGGCGTAGGCCCGCATCGCGGCCAGGTCTGCCGGGTCCGGTCCGGGCGCGCCGGGCGGCGGCTGCGGCAGGCGCACCGGGTGTCCCTCGATCTCCGGGCCGATCGCGTCGAGCAGCACGAGCCGGCCGAGGCGCCGGCCACGGTCCCGCACGGCCAGTTCGGCCGCCACCCAGCCGCCGAACGAACTGCCCACCACGACGACGTCCTCGAGGCCTTCGTCGTCCAGGAGGTCGAGGTAGGCCAGGGCGAGGTCGTCGACGCCGGTGAACGCGTCCGGCCGCGGGGTGCCCGACCAGCCCGGGTGCGTGGGCGCCAGCACACGGGCGCGCGGCGCGAAGTGTTCGACGATCGGGGTGACGCTGCGTGGTCCGGCGCCGCCGTGCAGGACGAGCACGGCACGGTCGCCGCCGCCGGTGTCGACGAGGTCGAATTCCATGGGTTTCCTTCCGTCAGTGTTGTGCGGCGAAGCGGGTCATCTGCTCGACCATCGCGTCGGGCGCGCCGGCGGCGAAGCAGGCTTCGAGGTTGTCCGCCGAGGCCCGCGCGGCTTCTTCCGCGCGGGGGAACATCGCGGCTTCGTAGTCCGAGAGAGCGCTTTCGACGTCGTCGTGGCCGGCCAGCGCGAGGGCCAGCTCGGTGGCGTCCAGCATGGCCAGGTTCGCGCCCTCGCCGGCGAACGGCGACATGACGTGCGCGGCGTCGCCGAGCAGGGTCACGCCCGGCACGCGTGACCAGCGGTGGCCGACCGGCAGGGCGTGGATCGGCCGCGGGATCAGGGGTTCGTCGCTGTCCGCGACCAGGGCCCGCAGTTCCGGGGCGAAGTCGGCGAAGACGTCGAGGAGCCGATTCCGGTCGGCGAACCCGGCGGCGTCCTCGGCCCGGACCGCGGCGTACACCCGGATGCGGCCGCCGCCGGTGCGCTGGGCGATCAGCCCTTTCCCTTCGGCGAGCGCGAACATCGAGCCCGGCCCGACCAGCGCCGCCACGGCCGGGTGCCGGTCGTCCACATCGGACAGCCGGGCTTCCACGAAGGACAGACCGGAATGGCGGGGCACGGCCTCCGAAAGCACCGGCCGGACCTTCGACCAGGCGCCGTCCGCGCCGACCACCAGGTCCGCTTCGACGACCTCGCCGGTGGCCAGGGTGAGCCGCCCCGGTGACACCGCGGCCACCTTGGTACCCCAGCGGACGACGCCGTCCGGCAGCGATCCGGCCAGGATCCCCTTGAGCTCGCCGCGATCGACCTCCGGCCGCGTCCCGTCGCCACCGGTTTCCTCGAACCGGACCGTGCCGTGCCGGTCGAGGATGCGCAGCGCCTCGCCCTCCTCGCGGACGACGGCGCGGAACTCCGCCGTCAGCCCGGCTTCGGCCAGCGCCCGCTGACCGGACTCCTCGTGCAGGTCGAGGGTGCCGCCCTGGTCGCGGGCGGCCGGTGACGCTTCGAGTTCGTAGACGGCCGAAGCGATTCCGCGCGTGTGCAGGATCCGGGCCAGCGTGAGGCCGCCGAGGCCGCCGCCGGCGATCGCGATCGACGGCGTCATCAGGCCTCCCCCGAGCCCGGGCGCGGGGTGGCGAGCGCGCCGTTCAGCAGTGCGTCGAACGCCCACCTCGCGCGGGCGGGGCCGGGGCCGGACACCAGGTCGGTGGCCAGCGCGGCGATGTGCGGGTGCGTCCCCGGCGAGACGCCGGCCAGGGACTCGGTCATCACCTCGTGCTCGCGCGCGGCACCGGGCCGCTCCCGGCGGCTGCCGTGTTCGACGGCCGTCGCGGTGGCGGTGAGCAGCAGGACGTCGACCGCCCACGCGGCCTGCCCCGGTGCCATACCGCCCTCGTCGAGCAGGGCCAGCACCGCCTCGACGAGGGCCAGGTAGTGCGGGCCGCTCAGCCGGGTCACCAGCGCGACCCGGGCCAGGCTCGGGTGGGCGAACAGCACCGACCGGTAGGAGTCCAGCACCGCCCACAGGCGTTCGCGCCAGTCCCCTTCGCCGGTCAGGGCGACCTCGGCGAGCAGTTCGTCGAGCACCGCGGCGTGCAGCTCCTCGGTGTCCTTGACGTAGACGTAGAGCGAGGCGGCGCCGGTGTCGAGCTCCTTGGCGAGCCGGCGCATGGTGACGCGCTCGACGCCTTCGGCGCGCATGACCGCGACAGCGGCCGCCACGATCCCCTCGCGCGTCAACGCCGGCTTCGCCGGGCGTTCCCGGCGGTTGTACGTGCTTCCCGGAGTCATGCCTCCACTGTAGCGAACATGTTCGTTGCGAGCACGTTCGAGACGAACATGTTCGTAGTGATCCACGCCACACGAATCAACACATCATTCGGGTGCGTGGAATGCGACATTCGGATCCACCATTTTGTTAAGTCGTCCGTTAAGCACCACCTCGAAAGACTCGAAAATAATCGCGAAAGTGCGAGCGCGATTATTTTCGAGGTCCAGACCACTGGGGAAAGATCACCCGTACGGCGGCTTCTCCTTGCACCGCAACGATGCCGGACGAGCGATGGGAGCGGCGCACGGTTTTCGAAACTGCCTTACACGACATTTGGCGCTTGTGGCAACTCTCCACGAGCGGTATATCTGGGTGACCTGAATTCGCACACGGCCGCCTCGCACAGCCGGCCGGTTCGATGCCGCCCTTCCCCCGCTCCCCGGAGGCACCACCATGCACCGCCTTGACCCCGCCCGCGACCACGTCATCGGGCTCTACCGCATCGTCATCGGCTTCCTGTTCGCCTGCCACGGCCTCAAGTCGCTCTTCGGCCTGTTCGGGGCGAAGTCCACCGTCGCCGTCGGCACCTGGCCCGGCTGGTGGGCCGCGGTGATCCAGCTCGTGTGCGGCGTGCTCGTCTGCGTCGGCCTCGGGACCCGGGTCGCCGCCGTGCTCGGTTCCGGCTCGATGGCCTACGCGTACTTCGTCGTCCACCTGCCGACCGGCCTGTTCCCGATCCAGAACGGCGGCGAAGCGGCCGCGCTGTTCTGCTGGTCGCTGCTGCTCGTCGCGTTCGTCGGCGCGGGCCGCTTCGCGCTGGACAACCTGACCGTCCGGCAGCGGTCCTCCGAGCCGACCCGGGCCGGCGCCGCAGTCTAGGAGGAGCGCGAGATCCCGATGCCGCTGCGCGCGTCGGGACCGTACTTCGCCAGCTCCCCCGCGAGGTCGAGCCGCCCGATCGACGCGCCCTTCGCGCGGTCCTCTTCGGTCAGCAGCTCGCGGGGGATGATCCAGACGACCTCGAACTCCAGCCCGCTGGGATCCTTGGCGTACAAGGACTTCGTGGTTCCGTGGTCGGACGAGCCGACCAGCGCGCCCGCTTCGGTGAGCCGGGCGGCGAGCCGCTCGAGGTCGCCGAGCGTGTCGACCTCCCACGCGAGGTGGTACAGCCCGACCGAGGTCCGCCCGGCGCCGGAGTCCGCGGCGTCCGGGCCGATCTCGAAGAGCCCGAGGTCGTGGTCGTTGGCCGAGCCGGGCGCCCGCAGGAACGCCGCGCCCCGGTGCGCGTCCCCGCCGTCGATGTACCCGAAGCCGAGCACGTCCCGGTAGAACGCCACGCTTTCGGCCAGGTCGCGGACGTAGAGCACGGCGTGGTTCAGGCGGAAGATCGACATCGGGGCTCCGTGCTGCGCGCAGATCGGTTGAAGTTTCAACTTAATGTTAAGCGCGTGTTCAGCACCGGTCAACCCACCAGTGCCGCCACCCACAGCCCGCCGAGCCAGGCCGCGTACCGCTCGTCGGACCACCCGCGCTGCTCGACGAGCCGGTGCCACAGCGTCCCGTCCGTCGTGGACCACAGCACGTCCCGGCACTCGTCTTCGGACACCCCCAGCCGCCCGGTCGCCGCGGCGGCCCGGGCGTGTTCGGCCATCGCCGCCAGCCGCTCGCGGTCGATTTCCTCGAGCAACGCCGCCGCCGCGGGCTCACTCGCCGCCGCGCCGCGCACGGCCAGGTGCAGCCGCGCGGTCCGCCGCATGACGGCGGTGTTGACGACGGCCAGCGCCGCGAACCGGGCGGGCAGCTCGGGCTCGGCGAACACGGCCCGCAGTTCCGGACGCTCCAGCAGGGGCACGTCCTGCTCGTCCCCGCCCACGGCCACATCCCACGCGCGGTGCAGCAGCGCGGGCTTGTTCTTGAACGCCGCGTAGACGGTCTCGGGAGCGACCCCGGCCTCGGCGGCGACGTCCGCGATGGTCGTCCGGCCGTAACCGCGCGTGACGAACAGGGCGTGCGCCGCACTGAGGATCCGCCGCCGGTTCTCCAGCGCCTGCTCCCGGCGCCGGCTCGAGTCGTACTGACGCTTGACGGGCCCGTTCATCCGATACATCCTCACTGTATTGAAAACAGCACGACTGTATTGGAGTCATCATGCCATCCCCCACCGACGCTTTCCTGGCCGAGATGCTGCCGCGGCAGCTCGCCGCCGAAGAAGCCATCCACGACGGCGACGCCGGCCCCCGCAGCGAGACCTGGTCGCACACCGATCCGGTAAGCCTCTTCGGCGCCTGGCTGCCCCTCCGGACCGGCTGGGCCGACGTCGGCGAGGCGTTCAAGCGCGTCGCGGCCCAGTTTTCCGGCTCGCAGGACTACCGCTTCGAGATCGTCGCCGCCGGCGCGAGCGGCGACCTCGCCTACACCGTCGGCTTCGAGCACAACGTCGTGTCGGTCAACGGCAAGCCCACGACGTACACCCTGCGCGCCACGCACGTGTACCGCCGCGAGAACGGCGAGTGGAAGATCGTCCACCGCCACGGCGACCGGCCGCCGGACGAACCGGAGCCCGGGGAAACGCTGACCGGCACCCACTCTCGGTAGGTCCGCCGACCGACCGGGCGACAAACCTTCGACACCGCATCGAGGCCCTGGTCAGAGCCACCGGCGGTTCGTAGGGTAGGTCCACCGCAGGACACCGTGTCAGCTGTCCCGCGGGCGGTGGTGCCCCCGGATCCGACCTTTCCCCGAAGCCAAGTCCCGGGGCATCACCGCATCGATCAGCCCTCCCACCGACGTTCCGGCGCACCCCCGGCGGCGCGACCGTGCTCGACGCGCCGGACTTCCCCGCCGAGCCGCGGCCGATCGCGACCTACCCCACCAGCGAACCCGCTTCACCGTCGCCTTCGGACGCATTTACATACATACACCATGTATGTAACCATGGCCGCATGACGAAGCGCAGCGAAGCACTGGGTCAGGAGCACCGCGTCCGGCTGCCCGCCGGCGAGGTGCGGTACTTCGAGCGGGGCGCCGGCGCCCCGGTGGTGTTCGTGCACGGGGTGCTGACGAACGCCGAACTGTGGCGGAAGGTCGTGCCCGACGTGGCCGCGGCCGGGTTCCGGTGCCTGGCGCCGGATCTGCCGCTCGGCGCGCACGACCTGCCGATGCGCGCGGACGCCGACCTCTCCCCCACCGGCAACGCCGACGTCATCGCCGACTTCCTCGACGCGCTGGACCTGCGGGACGTCACGCTCGTCGCGAACGACACCGGCGGCGCGCTGACGCAGATCCTGCTCGGCCGGCGCCCCGAGCGAGTCGGCCGGGTCGTGCTCACGCCGTCGGACTGCTTCGAGTACTTCTTCCCGCCGATCTTCAAGGCGCTGCCGCCGCTCGCCCGGATCCCCGGGTCGATGGCGGTGCTCGGGCAGCTGCTGCGGATCCGGGCGCTGCACCCGCTGCCGGTCCTCTTCGGCTGGGTCGTCAAGCGGCCGCTGCCGGACGCCGTCGCGCAGGCCTACCTTTCGCCGCTGCGCAAGTCCGCCGGGGTTCGGCGTGACCTGCGGAAGCTGCTGCGGGAGGTGCATCCGCGGCACACCCTGGCCGCCGCGGAGAAGCTGCGGACCTTCGACCGGCCCGTGCTTCTCGCGTGGGCGCCGGAGGACAAGCTGTTCCCGATCCGGCTGGCCCACCGGCTCGCCGAGCTGCTGCCGGACGCGAAACTCGTGGAGGTGCCGGACTCCTACACCTTCCTGTCCGAGGACCAGCCGGCGGTGCTGGCCCGCCACGTCGTCGAGTTCGCGGGCGTCATGGCAGATTAGGCGGGTGCGACGTACCCAGCAGGACCGTTCCGCCGGCACGAAGGCCGCCCTGGTCGCCGCCGCGCGCGAACTGTTCGCCGCCCGCGGCTACCAGGCCGTGCCGGCCGACGAGATCACCCGCGCCGCCGGGGTCACCCGCGGCGCGCTGTACCACCACTACGCCGACAAGCAGGGCCTGTTCCGGGCCGTCGTCGAGGAGCTGGAACGCGAGCTGACCGAGGAGGTCCGGGCCGCGTTCGCCGCCGGCAGCGACCCCCTTTCCGGCATGTTGCAGGGCCTCGGTGTGTTCCTCGACGCGTGTCTGCGCGAGGAGGTTCGCCGCATTTCCCTCACCGACGCCCCCGCCGTGCTCGGCTGGGACGTCTGGCGCGAGATCGAGGCGGAGTACGGCCTCGGCCTGATCGTCGCCGTGCTGGAGCAGGCCAGGGCGGACGGGCTGATCGTCGAGCTGCCCGTCCGCGCCCTGGCCCAGCTGGTGCTCAGTGCGGTGATGGAAGCGGCGCGGATGATCGCCGCGGCCGACGACCCGGCCCGCACCCGCGCCGAAGTGCAGGAGGTCCTCGGCGGCTGGCTCGGCAGCCTGGTGCGGACCTAGCGTGTCCGGTAGGTGCTGAGGATCGCCGGCCCGACCCGGGTGGCCGAGACCAGGTGGAAGTCCACGGCGTCGACGAAGAGCCGCCGGCCCGTTCCGGCGACGCTCGGGAAGACGAGCAGGCGGTACTCGTCGACGAGGCCGTGGCGGGCGAGCTCCTGGGCGATCCCGACCGAGCCGATGATGACGACGTCCCGTTCTTCCCGGGCGACCGCTTCGGCGAGCTCTCCTTGCAGCAGCGCGGAGTTCTGCCACGCGGACACGTCGTGGAGGGTCCGCGTGGCGACCAGTTTCGCGGCGGCGTTGAGCCGGTCGGGGAACTCGCCCGAGCGGCCGGGCCAGAGCTTCGCGAACTGCTCCCACGTTGCTCGCCCGAACAGCAGGACGCCGGTGTCCAGCAGGGACCCGAGCCGGAACTTGTCCCCCGCCACCGCGTCCGGGCCGTGCCGGAACGCCCAGCCGCCGGCGGGGGTGCCGCCGCTGCCGTCGGGGTCCTCGACGACGCCGTCCAGGGTGGTGAACTCGACGACGATCACGCTCATGACTGCTCCCGGTGTCTCCCTCGCCGCGCCCCGGTGGCGCGGCCGCACCGGTACCTACCGGCGGCGGCCGCCGGATTCATCGGCCGCCGCCGGAACTTTTTTCCTACGCCGTCACCAGGGACAGGCCGTAGGTCTGCAGGATCTCGTTGACCGGCTGGAACCAGGTCTCCCCGCCGGAGCCGCAGTTGCCCCAGCCGCCGGAGGTGACGCCTTGGGCCTGGTCGCCGGTGATGAACGAGCCGCCGGAGTCGCCGGGCTCGGCGCAGACGTTGGTGCGGGTCATCTGGTAGACGGCGCCCTGGGCGTAGTTGACCGTCTCGTTCTGGCCCAGCACCGTGCCGCAGTGCCAGTGCGTGGTCGAGCCGGAGCGGCACACCGACGTGCCGACCGGCGCGACCCAGGAGCCGCGGACGAGCGCGTCGCTCACCGTGCCCCAGCCGAGCACGACGGGCGCGGTCCACCAGCCGCCGCCGATCCTGATGAACGAATAGTCGTTGCCCGGGAAGGACGAGCCGGCGAAGGTGCCCATCCACGAGCCGTCCCAGCCGACGACCGAGCTGCCGGTGCCGCCGCAGTGCCCGGCGCTGACGAACCCGCCCTGGACGGAGAAGCCGATCGAGCAGCGGGTGTTGCCGTTGATGTAGTAGGGGTCGCCGCCGACGGTGCCGGCCGAGAAGGGCCGCGCGGCCGGCGCGGTCTGGACGGTGACCGGGCCGGCGGCGCGGGCCTTCGCGAGAAAGGCGTCGACGTCGGCGCCGTGCGCACCCGGCTGCAGGGTGACCACGACGCTGCCGGCGCGGGGGTCGGTCCGCCAGCCGCTGACGGCGGCCGGGGCGGGCTTCGCCTTGGCCGACGCGTCGATCGCGGCCTTGGCGGCGTCGAGTTTCGCCGCGCTGGTCGTGGCCGCGACGGGCTCGGCACCGGCCTGCCGGACGGCGGCGGCCGCGGCCGGGTCGGTCACGCCGACCACCAGCTTGCCCCGCGCGGGGTCGAACCACGCCCCGCCGAACGCGGCACCGGCGGCCTGCTGCGCGCCGGGCAGCACCCGGGAGGCGGTCATTTCCTGGGTGAGCCGGGCCGACGCCTGGGCGGCGGTGAGCCCGAGGTCCCGCTGCATGGCGGCGATCAGCCCGGGTGAGGCTTGGGCGACGGCGGGGGTGAGGGCGGTCAGGGACGCGGTGAGGACGGCGGCGGCGCTGCCGAGGGTCAGGGCGATTCTTCGACGCATGGGAACTCCTCCAAGGCCGGGGGAAAGAAACACACCGTCCGCAGAGTGTGCGGGTGAGGTCCGCGCCGGGGCCAGATTTGTCCGGTCTTCTGTCCGATTTCCACGCTTGTTGTCCACTGTGGATAGTGAAGATTGCTTGCCCGGCAGGGATTTTGCCGCGCACGCCGGAGAGGCGGACCGGCTCTCGGGCCGCCCCGCGTCGGTGTCGCCACCCCTTCTTCGCGGCGTTGGGAAAGGTCTGAACCAAGTAGAACACGTTTCCACGACGGCGAGCGCGGACAGGAGTCTGGCGGGCACCGGACGTGCCCGGCCGTCCCCTGGCCACTACGGCCCCGAATGGGAGAACTCCGGGCACGACGCCGCCCGGCCACCGATTTTCCGGTGGCCGGGCGGTTCCGTGCCCGGAATCAGATTTCGTCGACCTGGTAGGCGATCACCCGGGCCGGCACGAGGAGCGCACCGGAGCACTCCGCGACCGCGGGGCCGAATCCGTACGGCACCGGAAGACCGGCGACCAGCCAGAACGCGCTGCCGTTCGAGCAGTGCGCGAGGACGCGGTACCCGTAGCCCTCACCGGGGAAGCAGCTGACGGAGACGCCCTGTCCGAACAGGGTCCCGTAACGCTCGCCGAAGCAGCCGGGTGGCGCGAAATCACCGGTCGCCGCGGCCGCCGGCACGACCGACAGACCGAACAGGGAAAACACCGCGATCGCAAAAACCGCGCATTTCCTTCGCATGACCACTCCTCCGACGCCGAGAACCCGACGTGCCGAGCGTAGAAGTGCGCGAGAATTACCGGCAATTCATCGGGCCAGTGAATCGGCACGCAGCGGAAAGTCACAGCGCTGCTCCATCCGGGCTAGCCCGCGCCCCTGGACGGATGGCGGATTCCCCGCCGCGGCCCGTGGCTCCGCTCGCAGCCCGGCACCACCGGTGGAAGCGTCCGAACAGGACGGTCAGTGCGCGAAGGCGTTCAGGAACCGGTCCCGGAAGGAGTCCATCTTCCAGATCGGTGCCTGCGCGCCCGGGTGCAGGCCGTCCTGCCAGCCCCAGCCGGCGATCCGGTCGAGCACCTTCGGGTCCTTCGCCACGATCGTGATCGGCACGTCGTGGACCGCGCCCTGCGGGGTGACCACCGGCGGCTGGTGGTCGCCGAGGAACACCAGCACCGTGTTCTCGTCGCCGTACTGCTTGACGAACGAGATCACCGTCTTCAGCGAGTAGTCCGTCGCGTCGCGGTAGGCCTCGCGGATCTTCGACGGCTCCTTCCAGACCGACTCCGGCGCTTCGCCCGCCGCGGGCTGGGGGTTGAAGATCGAGCCGTCGCCGACCTGGTTCCAGTCCACCAGCCAGGGCCGGGGCGACCACGGCGCGTGGCTGGAGACGAGGTCGACCTCCGCCATCACCGGCCGCTGCGGGGTGGCGTTCGCCAGCTCCTTGCGCTGCAGCATCGAAAGCGAGAACTGGTCGGGCATGGTCGCGTAGGCGAAGCCCGGGCCGTGGTACCCGATCGAACGGGCGTCGTAGTAGGCGTCCGGGTGGTAGAACCGCTGGCCTTCCGGCCAGTCCTTCGTGTGCGCGGGCACGTCCCAGACCGTCCGCCAGCCCGCCCGCTGGAACGCCCCGCCGAGGGTCAGCCGGTCGCCGGCGAGGAGGTCGTTGTACCGCTGCTGGTTGTCGATCCACATCCCCGACTGCACCGTCGAGTGCGCGAGCCAGCTGCCGCCGCCGAACGTCGACGAGGACAGGAACGCGCTCTTCGCGCCGATGCCGGCCGCGTGCAGTTCGGCCGTGCCCGCGTCGAGCGTCGGGCCGATCTTCGCGCCGATGACCGGGTCGTCGAGCGCGATCCGGCCGTAGCTCTCCACGAACGTCAGCACGACGTTCTTGCCGCGCAGCCCGTTCAGCAGCTGCGGGCCCGGGGTCGAGCGGAACGCGTCTTCGGCGGCGACCTCCTCGAACGGCCGCTGGTCGCGCAGGTCCGCGCCCACCTGGCGCAGGTCGCCGTAGGCCAGCGCGGCGGCGCTCTGCGCGGCGACCGGCTGCCCCGGCGCGATCTCGACACCGAACACCGACGAGACGATCCAGACCACGGAAAGGACGGCCACGACCCGGGTGGCGCCGGTCCGCCGTCCGGCGGCGACGCGGCTCAGCCGCAGCATCGCCAGCACCATAAGCACCACGACGGCCACCGCGAGCAGACCGGCGCCGACCAGCGCGGCGATCGTGGCCGCGTTCCCGATCTGGCCGGCCAGGAACTCGACGCCGGCGTGGAAGAAGCTCCAGTCGTAGACCGGGTCGAACGGCTTCTCCAGCGTCGCGTAGAAGCCGGTGTCGAGGGCTTTCATCAGGGTCAGCAGCCCGAGGCCCAGCCCGGCGAGCACGGCGGCGACGCGGCGCGCCCGCGGCGGCAGGACCAGCAGGACCGCCCCGATGACGAGCCCCTCGACGGGCACGCGCACCAGCGCGGCGGCGGAGAACGAGCTGAGGTCGTCCGGGGCGAGCAGCCCGAACAGCACGAGCAGCGCGGCCAGCGCGGTGAGGGCCCGGCTCGCGACGACGTGCCGCCGCCGCCCGGGCCGGGGCAGCCCGAAGTCGGGCAGGGCCACCCCCGGGACGGGGGTGCGGCGGCGGACGCGCCGCACCAGCGGCAGACCGATGTTTCCAACCATGGCGAGCCTCACGTCGTGGTGCACGGTGATCGCCGGCCCGTGCGGCCGGGCGGCGATCGTCACCCCCGATATACGGGCCGCGGCGGCGCGCGGTTCACGCACCCCGGGTCCGCTCGCCCAGCCGGTGGGCCGGCGTCCGTCATCGCGGGAGGAACCGGACGATCGGCCGCCGCTACCCGCCGGCGATCTGCCCAAACCCCCGCGGACCGCCTTTCACCCGCGCGAACACCCGAAATCCCCGGCACAGGGGAACGAGCGTTGCGGGCCCGCTCGGCCGGTGTTCTCCTCGGGAGGTCCGAAGATCCACTCCGAAGGAGGCCCACGATGAACCTGTTCGACAAGGCGAAGGAAGCGCTCGGGAAACACCCGGACCAGGCCGACCAGGGTGTCGACAAGGCCGCCGAGGCCGCCAAGGAGCGGTTCGGCCAGCACTCCGACAAGATCGACCAGGGCTCGGAGAAGGCGAAGGAGTTCCTGCACAAGCAGGGCGGCGGGCAGCAGGACGCGCCGCCTCAGTGAGCCGTCGCGGGTGATCCCCAGCCGTCCGGGGGAAGCACGCTTCGCCGCCCCCGCGGCTGGGTACCACCGGCTCCGTGGTCGCCACCTACCTCGTCCCCGTCCGGACCGCCCTGCTCCTGTTCCCGCTCGTCGCGCTCGCCGTGATGCTGCCGGCCGCCTTCGTCAGCTACCGCCGCCGCGGCCGCGCCGGCGGGTGGCCGACGTTCGTCTTCTACGCGTTCCTCTTCTACCTGCTGGCGATCGCCACGCAGACGGTGCTGCCGCTGCCCGCCGACCCGGCGTACTGCGCGGGCCACACGTACGCGAGTTCGCCGCAACTGCGGCCCTTCTACTTCGTCGAGGTGGTCTCCCAGCGGGCCCGCGGCCACTGGAGCCCCGGCGCGCTGCTGCACAACCCGGCGGTCTGGACCACCGCGCTCAACGTCGTGATGCTGGCCCCGCTGGGCTTCTACGTCCGCTACGCCCAGCGGATGCGGCTGCTGCCGGCCACCCTGATCGGCTTCGGCGTGTCGCTGTTCTTCGAGCTGACGCAGCTGACCGGCCTCTGGTTCGTCTACCCGTGCCCGTACCGGCTCTTCAGCGTCGACGACCTGATCCTCAACACCGCGGGCGTCGTCGTGGGCTGGCTGCTGGCCGGCCCGCTCGGGCGGCTCCTCCCGTCGCCGGAACCCGAGCACGACCGGCGCCGCTACGCCGCCCGGGTCACCTTCACCCGGCGGCTGTTCGCGCTGGCCACCGACCTGCTCGGGTTCGGCGCGCTGCTCGGGTTCCTCTTCGGCCTGCTGACGCTGTTCGGCGAGGACCTGCGCCACCGCGACACGCCGGTGGTCATCCTCGCCCTCGTGTGGTTCGTCGTTCTGCCCGCCGTGACCGGGTCGACGCCCGGCAAGCGCGCGGTGCTGCTGCGGGTGACCCGCCGCGGCGGCCGCCGGGCCGGACCGGTCGCCCTGCTGGTCCGCAACGGCGTGCTGCTCTCGCCGCTGTGGCTGACCTGGCTGCTGCTGGACCTGGACCGCTGGGACCTGGCCGGCCACCCCGAGCAGCTGCTCCTGCCGGTCGCGCTGGCCGCGTCGGTGTTCGTCGTCGGCGTCTGGACGCCGCTGGCGGTGCTGCTCGACCCCGAGCACCGGGCGCCCTACGAGCGGCTGACCCGCACCGTGAACACCGCCGTCGTGCCGCCGGCGGCCGCGGAACCGGAGCCGGCGCCCGCGCCGCCGGAGAAAGTCCTTAAAGGACAGTAACGGGACACCGGCCTGCCCACGGTCGACAGCGCTGGTAGATTGCGTCCGGAACGGGTTGAGCCGCCAGCCCGTGTCCCGATCCCCATCCAGGAGCTTGTGATGACCACCGACGCAGCGCGGCCCCGGCAGCGGCATTCGGGTGACGGCTGGTCACTCGAAGCGCACGACTCCGGGGGTACCGGCGTGTACACGCTGCGCGGTGAGTTCGACTTCGCGGCCTCGGCGAAGCTGGCCGAGCTGCTCCCGGCCGAGCCCGGCCCCGCGCGGGTCGTCGTGGACATGGCCGAGGTCGCGTACTGCGACTCCAGCTGCCTGCAGGTCCTGCTGCGGCTGGCCCGCGGGCTGCGCGCGGCGGGCGGCCGGTTCGCCGTCGTGTCGGCCTCCCCCGCCGTGACCCGGCCCATCGGCCTGCTCGGCCTCGGCGACGTCATGCCCGTGTACCCGGCCCACGAGTCGGTCGAAGCTTCCTGGGGTGCGGCATGACGACCTCGGACACCCGTGTCGGCGGGCCCGGTTCCGGGCATGAAGAAGGGGAGGGCCTCCCCGCGGGGGCCGGCACGGCGAAGGAGGCGGACGTGAAACTCCGATCGATCCGGCACGAACTCGGCATCTCCCCCGAGCTTTCCGAACTGGCGCGGGTCCGCCACTGGGTCCGGACGGTCCTGCGCGGCTTCCCGGCGCACTTCGTCGGCACCGCGGTCATGGTGGTGGACGAGCTGACGTCGAACGCGCTGCGCCACGGCCGCGCGCCCTACCACGTCCGCCTGCTGCCCAGCGCCGCCAAGCTGCGGATCGAGGTCGACGACAGCGGGGGCGAGAGTGCCCGCCGCCGGACGCCGTCCGACCACGGCGGCCGCGGGCTCCTGCTGGTCGAACGCTGCGCGGCGGCCTGGGGTCAGCTGCGCCGGCCCAGCGGCAAGACCCTGTGGGCCGAGCTGGCCACCGACCCGGATCCGGCGGGCGCCCGTGGCTGATCCGGCGCACACCGCGTCCGCCGTCGCGATCGACGGCACCGCGGGCTGGGCGGGCGCACCGGCCGCGGCCGTGGTGCTCGACCGGTCCGGGACGATCCGCGCCCTCAACGACGCCGCCCACCTGCTGTTCCCCGCCGCCGCACCCGGCCGGCCGGCGGCCGGGACGGTCGCCGGCTGGCTCGTCGAAGCCCACGACCGCGGCTCGGACGAGGTCGTCCGCGGCGAAGTGGGCGACCAGGCGTTCGCCGCGCACCCGGTCCCGCACGGCGAGGCCGTGACCTGGTGGCTGGTCGACGAGACCGACGTCCACTCGGCGCGCGAGGCGCTGGCCCGCGAGCAGGAGCGGACCACGTTCCTCAGCGAGGCCTCCGCCGCGCTGCTGGGCTCGCTCAACCTGGACCGCTGCATGGAGGTCGCCGCCCAGCTCGCCGCCGAGCACCTGGCCGACGCCGCACTCGTCCTGGCCCCCGCCGCGGGGACGACCTTCCCCGCCGTCACCTGCGTGCGCGGTGGCCGGCCGACCCGGTCCCGGCTGGACATCGACCCGGACGACCTGCCCGGCCTCGGCGAAGCGCTGCAGGGCTTCCCGCCGGTGCCGTCGCGCTGGCTCGACCCGGACGCGGCGCCGTCCTGGGTGCTGCCGGAGGGCTTCGGGCCGGTCGGCTCGATCGTCGTGACGCCGCTGCCCGGCCACGGCGTCCCCGCCGGGGCCCTGGTCCTGCTGCGCCGCGGCGACCGGGCGTCGTTCACCGCCCAGGAGGAGCTCTTCGCCCGGCTGTTCGCGGCGCGGGCGGGCGCGGCGATGTCGGCGGCGCGGGTGTTCGCGCTGCAGGCGTCGATCACCGACACGCTCATGCGCGAGCTGCTCCCGCCGACCCTCGAACAGCTCGGGGGCGTCGAGTTCGCCGGCCGCTACCGCCCGGCCCGCGACGGCGAGCGGATCGGCGGCGACTTCTACGACGTCCACTCGGCGGTCACCACCGAAGGCGACGAGTCACTGGCCGTGCTCGGCGACGTCTGCGGCAAGGGCCTCGACGCGGCCGTGCTCACCGGCAAGATCCGCACCACGCTGCGGGCGCTGCTGCCGATGGCCGGCGACCACCACCGGCTGCTCGAACTGCTGAACCGCACGCTCGGCGAGAACGCCGACGCCCGCTACGTCACGCTCGTGCTGGCCTCCGCGCGGCGCGAAGGCGCCACCGTCCGGCTGCGCGTCACGTGTGCGGGACACCCGCCACCGCTGATCGTGCGGGCCGACGGCCGGGTCGAGGAGGCCGACAGCCAGGGCAGCCTGATCGGCGTGCTGCCCGAGATCGAGTCGTCGAGCGCGGACATCACGCTGCACCCCGGCGAGACCTGCCTGCTCTACACCGACGGGATCGTCGAGGCGAAGGGCGGCCCGCTCGGGGACGCCATGTTCGGCGAGGAGCGGCTCATGCAGGCCCTGGCCGAGTGCGCGAACATGCCGGCCGACGCCGTCGTCGAGCGCGTGCAGATGCTCGCCTCGCAGTGGATCGGGCGCGGCACCCACGACGACATGGCCGTGGTGGCGATCACCGCGCCGCGCGGGCAGCACCTGGCCGCGGTGGGCGGCCACGGACGCGGGAGGTACACCGCTTGAGCACCGCTACCCGGAGCACCGGGGTGGCCGAGCACGCCGAACGGCTCTGGTCCGCCGTCACGGCCGGCGACGAGTACACGGCGGGTGACGTCGTGGTCCGGGCCCTCGGCGACGGGACCGACCCGGAGAGCGTGCTGCTCGACGTGATCGGCGCGGTGCAGCGGCGGGTCGGGCGCGAGTGGGCGGCGAACCGCCTCACCGTCGCCCAGGAGCACGCGGCGACCGCGATCAACGACCGCGTCATCGCCGCCTTCGGCTACGTGCTGAAGCGCCCGGAACCGCACCTCGGCCGGATCACCGTCGCGTGCGTCGACGGGGAGTGGCACGCGATGCCGGCCCGGCTGCTGTCCGAAGTGCTCCGGCTGCGCGGGTTCCACGTCGACTACCTGGGCGCGCAGGTGCCGGCCCCGCACCTGGTGGCCCACCTGCACCGGACCGGCCCGGACGCGGTCGCGCTGTCCGGCTCGCTCGCGCCCCGGCTGCCGACGGCGCACGCGACGATCACGGCGTGCCAGGCGGCGGCGACCCCGGTCATCGCGGGCGGCGCCGCCTTCGGGCCCGACGGCCGGTACGCGCGGCTGCTGGGCGCCGAAGCGTGGGCCCCGGACGCGCGGGCGGCCGCCGACCGGCTGGCCGAGCCGCTCCCCCGGCCGCACGCCGCCCACCAGCCGCTCGACGACCTGCCGCACCTGGCCGACCAGGAGTACACGCTCGTCACGCGCAGCTCGGGCCGGCTGGTGAAGACGGTGCTGGCCGGGCTGGAGGAGCGGATCCCGGCCATGCGGGCCTACACCGACCTGCAGCGCCAGTACACGGCCGAGGACCTCGCGCACACCGTCGACTACCTGGCGACCGCGCTCTACGTCGGCGACACCGAGCTGTTCACCGGATACCTGAGCTGGACGGCCGGGATCCTGACCGCGCGGGGCGTCCCGGCGGCCTCGCTCGAGCCGGCCCTCGAGCTGCTCGAAGCGGAACTGCGCGACTTCCCGCGGGCCACCGGCATGCTCCGCACCGCACGAACCCACCTGGCGGAGCCGGCCGCCGGATCGGAGCGGTCCGCATGACTTCCGGGCTCACCTGCACCTGGGTGGTGGAGGACGGCGTCGCCCGCGTGGCGATCGACGGCGACCTCGAGTTCGCGACCACGGGCACGCTGCTGCGGCTGGTCACCGACCGGCTGGCCGGCCCCGCGAGCGTCCACGAGGTGCGGCTGGACTGCGCCGGGATCGGCTTCTGCGACTCCTCCGGGCTGTCGGAGCTGATGAAGGTGCTCCACGTGGCCGCCGACGCGGGCGCCCGGTTGCACCTGGACAACCGCCAGCCCGCCCTGGACCGGCTGCTCACCCGCACCGGCACCGCCGGCTACCTCACCGGCGAAGCGGTGATTTCCCGGGCCCGGCGGGATTCCTGAGCCGGTCCGCCTCCCCCGGAGCGTGGGCGAAGCCGGCATGGCCGACCGGTCCAGCCGCCCGCGCAGCAGTCCGGCCCGCACGCCGTTGCGGACCGAGCGGCGCGTCATCAAGGTCCGTGTCCTGCGCCGTGGGGACCGGCTCGCATCGCCTGCTTGCTCGGTCTCAACCCCTCCACGGTGGACCTCGATCGGGTCACCGGCCAGCCGGTCCGCCGCTACGAGCACGCCGCACACCTAGGGAGTGGGGATGGCCGGGCACACGGTTCCCCTGGCGGGCAGCTGCAGGTCGTCCAGATAGGCCTCGATCCGGCCGGCCACGCACGGGGACGACAGGAACGCGATGTGCGCGTCGCCCGCGTACTTCAGGAGCACACTCCCCCGGATCTGCGCCGACACCCTGGCGACGTTCCCGTACGGCGACCACGGGTTGCCCTCGGCGCCCACGATCAGGATCGGGGGCGCGTCCCGGACGATCGCCGGCCGGGGCGGGTTCGTGCCCGGTGTGCGGCGGCCGACGCAGCCGCTCAGCGCGTCCCACGCCTGGGACGCGCCGCGGGTGTGCGGAGCCAGCCCGGCCACGATCGGCCGGGCCGCGAGCAGATCGGCCGCCGAGGCCGGGTAGTCCTCGCACATGCCGGCCCGCATCGGGTTCCACAGGTCGCGGAAGCCCCACGAGTAGCGGTAGACGAAGGCGAACACCGGGCTCGTGCCGCTCCTCGCCTGCTGGATGGCGGTCGCCAGGTCGGCCCATCCCATGCCGCCGCCCGGGAGGGTCAGGTCGCCGATCTCCAGCAGCTGCTCGGTGAGGAACGCCAGGTCGTCGCCGCGCATCGCGACCGTGGCCTGCTGCGGTTGCGGGCGCCCCGGCTCGGGCGGCAGGTCGAGCCGGACCGGGTGCCGGTCGGCTGCGCGCAGCAGGGCGTCGTAGACCGCAGCCACGTCCTGTCCGTGCAGGACGCAGTTCACCGATCGCCGGCACCACGCCACGAACCGCGTGAATTCACGCTCCACTGTGGACGCGTACTCCGCGGCTCGGACGACCACCGGAACGCTGTGGTCGAGCGGGCTGTCCATCGCCATGGCCCGGACGCGCTGCGGGAACAGCCGCGCGTACGCCTGCCCCGGCCCGGCGTAGCCGTAGAAGAAGAAGCTGGCCCGCTCTTCGCCCAAGGCGGCCCGGACGGCGTCGAGGTCCTTGGCCTGGGTGACGGTGTCCAGGTGGCCGGGCAACGGGCCGGCGCAGCTGGCTTCGTACGTCCGGTTGTGCCGGACCAGCGCGTCGACCTCGGCGGCCGAGCGCGGGAACACGGTCACGCCGGGGTCGTGCACCGGCAGGCCACAGTCGATCGCGTCGGACCGGACCGGCGCGGGCAGCCGGCCGGTGAACGGGTGCACCCCGCCGCCGCGGAGGTCCACGCCGACGAGGTCGAAGTCGCGCAGCAGGCCGGGGAACATCGCGAACACCCCGGCGTGGACGTCGGTGAGCAGGAAGTCGAACCCCACGCCCGGCGCCATGAACAGCACGCCCTTGCGGTGCGCCGGGTCCGCCCGGTGCCGGTTGAAGGCCAGCGTGATCTGCGGCCCGTCCGGCCGAGCCCAGTCCAGCGGGACGGCGATCTTCGTGCATTCCGCACCCACGCCGCAGGGCACCCAGTCAGGGCGTTCCGGGGCGGCGGAGGCGGGTTGAGCGACGACGGCCACGAGCAGGACGACGAGTGCCGCGATCCTTCCCCACATACTTCCCCCATGAGATGTTCGGCTACTAAGATTCTTATCATGGGGTGTGGGTGCTGTCGACCGCGATCGCCGCCTTGGGGGCTGCCTGGCAGAAGTTTCAGCTGGCTGCCGGCTTGCTCGCCGGTCGGCCCCGGGCAGGCCGGGGACGGGCCGATGGTCCCGCGCCTCCTGCGGATTCGCCGAACCGGACGCGGCCGGGCTCACCACCGGCCCGACCGTGCCCGCGGCGAGAAGGCCTACTCCTCACGAGCGATCTGCCGGCCCTGGACCTCCTGGCGTGCCAGCTTCGACGGCCACCAGATCCGCCGCCCGACGTCGATGGTCAGCGCCGGGACCAGCAGGGATCGCACCAGCAGCGTGTCCAGCAGGACCCCGAACGCGACGATGAACGCGATCTGCGCCAGGAACAGGATCGGGATCACCGCCAGCGCCGAGAACGTCGCCGCCAGTACGACGCCGGCCGACGTGATCACCCCGCCCGTCAGCGACAGCCCGCGCAACGTTCCGTCGCGCGTTCCCCGCGTCAGCGCCTCTTCCCGCACCCGGGTCATCAGGAAGATGTTGTAGTCGATCCCCAGCGCCACCAGGAAGACGAAGCCGAACAGCGGCACCACCGGGTCTGCGCCCGGGAAGTCCAGGACGTGGTTGAACATCAGCGCCGACACGCCCATGGTCGCCGCGAACGAAAGGACCACCGTCGCGATCAGCAGCAGCGGGGCCAGCAACGACCGCAGCAGCAGCGCCAGCACCAGGAAGATCACCAGCAGCACGATCGGGATGATCAGCGCCCGGTCGCGCTTCGACGTCTGCTGCGTGTCCAGCTGGATCGCCGTCGGGCCGCCCACCTTGGCGTTCGCCTCCGGGACCGCGTGCACCGCGTCGCGCAGGCGCCCGACCGTCGCGACCGCCGTCTCCGAGTCCGCCGGGTCCGTCAGCACCGACAGGATCTGGACGCGGCCGTTCACCACCTTGGGGCGGCCGTCCGGGCCCGGCAACGGGAACGACTGCGCCACTCCGTCTATTGTGGACGCCTTCAGCACCGCGGGCAGCGCGCCGGCGTCGGCGATCGTGATCGCCGGTGCGCCGAGGCCGCCCGGGAAGTGTCGGCCGAGGATCTCCTGCCCGGTCCCGGATTCGACCTGGGTCAGGAAGACGTCCGACTGCGCGGTGCCGGACGCCTTGAGCTGCGGCAGGAACGCCACGCCGACGCCGAGCACCAGCGCCGTCACCACCCAGACCGTGCGCGGGCGGCGGCCGACCAGGCGCGCCACCCTCCCCCAGATCCCGGACGTCTCCGGGTGCGGCGAACCCAGCGCCGGCTTGAACGGCCAGAACGCGCCGCGCCCGCAGAGGGCCAGTGCGGCGGGCAGGAACGTCGTCGATGCGAGCAGCGCGGCGCCGATGCCGATCGCCGCCACCGGGCCGAGGCCCTTGTTCGAGTTGAGGTCGCTGAACAGCAGGCACAGCACGCCGAGCACGACCGTGCCCGCCGACGCCGCGATCGGTTCGAGCGTCGCGCGCCAGGCGAGTTTCAGCGCGTCGAACCGGCTCGGCGTGTCGCGCAGCTGCTCGCGGAACCGCGCCACCAGCAGGAGCGCGTAGTCGGTCGCGGCGCCGAAGACGAGGATCGAGAGGATGCCCTGGCTCTGGCCGTTCAGCGCGAGGACGTCGTGCTCGGCCAGCAGGTAGACGACGAGGCTGGCGAGCCCGAGCGCGAACACCGCCGACAGCAGCACCAGGAACGGCAGCAGCGGGCTGCGGTAGACGGCGATCAGGATGAGCGCGACCACGCCGCCGGCGACGAGCAGCAGGATGCCGTCGATGCCGCCGAACGCCTTGACCAGGTCGGCGATCTGCCCGGCCGGGCCGGTGACGAGCACGGTGAGCCCGGCCGGCGCGCCGCCGAGCTGCGCCCGGACCTCCTTGACGACGTCGGCGGGGTTGCCGTCGGCGAAGATCGGCACGGCGAGCTGCGCGGCCTGGTCGTCGCGCGGCGCCTGCTCCGGCTTGCCGAGCGGGCCGGCCACCCCCGGCACGCGGCCCAGCTCCTGGGCCTTGGCCTCGAGGAACCGCCGGTCGTCCGCGGTCAGGCCGCCGGCGCGCTCGGCGACGACGGTGGCGGGCAGGACCTGGCGCGGGGTGAACGCCTTCTGCTCGTCGGAGACCTCGGTGGCCTCCGCCGAGCGCGGCAGGAAGGCGGCGTTGTCGTTCTTCGCGACCTCGCTCAGCTTGCCGGCGAACGGGCCGCCGAACCCGCCGAGGCCCAGCCAGGCGATCACCAGGAGGGCCGGGATCAGCCAGCGGAGGCGGCGCGGGGAGTCGTTCATGGTCGCTAAGGTCCTTTCGAGCGCGAACACGCCCAATTGTTCAGCAAGCTGAACATTCTGCACGACGACCCGTGAGTGACGGTGAACACAGCGATGGTGAGCACGGCCCCCGAACCCGACCTGAGCACGTGGCCGACCGGCCGGCTGCTCGCCGTGGCCGCACGGCTGGTGGAGCAACGCTGGGTCGCCGTGCTCGACGGCATGGGCCTCACCCACGCGGGCCTCATCGCGCTGCACACCCTGCGCGACGGGCCGCTCCCCCAGCGGACGCTGGCCCAGCGCTGCCAGGTGACCGACCAGACGATGAGCCGCACGCTCGACCGCCTGGCCAAGGCCGGGTTCGTCAGCCGGGCCGCGGACCCCGCCGACGCCCGCCGCCAGCTCACGCGGCTGACCCCGCGCGGCCGGGAGGTGCACGAGCGGGCCGTGCGCGCCGAACCCGCGCTGCTCGGCAGCCTGGGTGACGACGGCGCCTTCCGCGCCGGCCTGCTGGACCTCATCACCCGGCTGTCGGCGGGCGATTGAGAGCGCGCGCCGGTGGGTAGATCTTCCTACATGTGGATCGCGGTGAGCACCCCAGTGGCCGTCCTGATCGCTACCGTCCTCATGGAGCGGTTCGAGCGCCGGTGCCGGCTGGTGCCGAGCCCCGAAACCGAACGCGCGCCGGCCCGCGGCTGACGCGGAAAGGTTGATCCGTGTTCAACGGAAATCCCCGGTCCGGCGGACACGGCAAAACCCGCTCACCGGCGAGGGGTTCCGGTGAGCGGGCGCCGCGGCAATAACCTCCCGAATTCAGCAGGTCTTCCACGCGAAGTGGTAAATCGTGTCCACGCTCGCGTGTTCGGAATCCATTTCGATGAAACTTCCGCCGGACGACGAACCCGCGTCCGCCCGCAGTTCCGCATTGATGTTCAGGTTGCGGCTCTCGCCGCACGGGGCGAACACCAGCTCGGCCACGTCGGTGGTGTCGGTGGCCCGCCACACGCCGTGGAACGGACCGGGGAAGGTGTGGCGCACCCGGGCGGTCGGCGCCGTCCCGGCGAAGTAGTAGTTGGCTTGTTCGAGGGCGCTCGCCCCGCTCTCGATGTGCGCGAAGCCGCGGTACTCCGCCTCGGCGATCGCATACGTGAACCCTTGCGGCACATGGACGAGCACGTTGATCTGGCAGTTCTTCCGGGCTTCGAGCGCGGACGCGCCGCCGCCCGCCTTCGCGGTGAAGTTCGTGTAGTGCACCGTGAACGAGGTGTTGTCGGACGCGACGTCGGCGGACGCGGTGGCCGTGCCCGCCGGGCAGCCGGAGCCGTTGATCGTCTTGATGTCGAGCGTGATCTTTTCGCTCGGCGCCGACATCGCCGCAGAATCGACGGGAGCGACGAGGGTGGACAGAATCATTGCGCCTACGACCGACATACCGAGCATGACGCTCCTCCAAATGGGCCACGGTGCCTAGGTGGTGATGATGATCGCGCGCGGAGAGGATCGTAGCGCGATCGCAACCTTTTCGACGGCCACTGAACGGAGTAACACGACAGCGGAGCGCGCGGGAAATCCATTTCCCGCTATTTCCCGTTTCCCGGGGCTCGAAATGCGGAGAATCGAAGGTCAAGACGACTGGTTCAGACCACCCACGCGCAGGGAGCGGGGCGGGGTGACGCCTCCGAGCAACGCTTCGGCGTCGAGTGTCACCGCCGTGCTCCCCCGGTCCGCGAACCGCCGTGCCACCAGCGCGCCCGGGTTCTCGACCCGGTCCACGCGCCCGGACAGGAACGCCCACTCATGCTCGTCGGAGCCGAAGTACAGCACCGCGCCGAACACCTCGCGGAACCGCCGCCAGGACGCGCGCAGCGTCTCGTTGCGCCACAGCGTCGGGCAGCCCGCCTGGCACGCCACCACCCCGCCCGGCGCCAGCAGGCGCGCGCAGCGGGCGAGGAAATCAGTGCCGTACAAGCGGTTGTGCTGCGCGTCCGGATCGGTGTTCTCGTCCGGCAGGTCGATCACGACCACGTCGTAGGTGTCACCCCGGCCCTCGGCCTCGGCGAGGAAGACCCAGCCGTCCACATAGGACACCCGGACCGGCCCCTCCCCGCGCTCGGCCCGCGCCAGCTCCGCCGGGGTGTAGCCGTAGGGCAGGTGCTCGGCGCAGGCGCGGACGGCCTGTTCGTCGATGTCGACGTGGTCGACGTGCACCGCGCCGGCGTCGACTGCGAGCCGGCTCGCCACGCCCTCGCTCGACCCGACGATCAGCACCCGCCGCACCCGCTCGGCCAGCAGCAGCGCGGGCACCATCAGGGCTTCGTGGTACACCAGCTGGCTCGCCTCGGTGCTTTGGCGCTCGCCGTCGCAGAACAGCGAAACCCCCTGCGCGGTGGTCCCGATCAGCACCTCCTGGTACGGCGTGCGTTCGTGGAACCGCACCTCGCCGACCTCCCAGACGCGGGTGAGGCCGGCGCCGACCGGTTCGTGGATCAGGGGCATCAGCGTTCTCCCCGGTGGAGGACCGACAGGTGGACCGGCGCGGCGTCCAGGGACTTGGCCAGCAGCCGCAGGGCGTGCTCGGGATCGGCGCGTTCCCCGCAGGTGAACACGTCGGCGAAGAGCGACCCGTGTTCCGGGTAGGTGTGGACGGAGGCGTGCGACTCGGCCAGCAGCGCGATCACCGTGGCGCCCTGCGGTGCGAACCGCTGCGCGACGACGTCGAGGACGGTGGCGCCCGCCTCCGTCACCGCGGCCCGCAGCAGCTCGCCGAGGCGGGCCGGGTCGTCGAGCAGGCCCGGGTCGACGCCGTGCAGCTCGGCGAGCACGTGCCGCCCGGTGAACCGGCCGACGTCAGGCATCGCCCCACCTCCCGAGGCAGTAGGTGCGCAGCGGCTCGATCCCGTTGAACCCGACCGAGGCGTAGCTCGCGGTGTAGGCCCCGGTGCCGGGCAGGTCGAGCCCATCACCGCTGCGCAGCGACAGCGGCAGCCGGTACGGCGTCCGCTGGTAGAGCACGTCGTCGCCGTCGCAGGTGGGCCCGGCGAGCACCACCGGCCCGTCCGGGCCGTCGTGGGCCGCCACCGGTTCGAACCGGTAGGCGATGGCTTCGTTCTCGGCCTCGGCGAGCCCGTTGTAGCGGCCGATGTCGAGGTAGACCCAGCGGCGGGTGTCCCGCTGCGCGACCAGCACGACCTCGGTCCGCAGCAGGCCGGCGTCGGCGACCAGCACCCGGCCGGGCTCGAGCAGCAGCTCCGGCCGGTCCTCCGGGAACGCGGTCTCGAGCGCCGTCGCGATGGTCGACGCGTACGCGGCCAGCGACGGGACGGCGGTGCGGTGCGCCGTGGCGAAGCCGCCACCGAGGTTGAGCCGGGTCATGGCGACACCGTGCGCCGCGGCCTCGCCGAACAGCTTCGCCGCCGTGGCGATGCCGATCTCCCAGGCGCCGACGTCCGGCTGCTGCGAACCGACGTGGAAGGCGATGCCCGGCCGCAGCCCGAGCGCGGCCGCGCGCAGCACCAGGTCGAGGGCTTCGGCCGGGGCGCAGCCGAACTTCCGCCCGAACGGCGTCACCGAATCCGGGGCGTCGAGTACGACCCGGATCGACACCGCCGAGCCCGGTGCGTGCCGGCCCAGGTGGTCGACGTCGGCGGGGGCGTCCGAAGTGAACTCCCGGACCCCGCGGTCGAACGCGAAGGCGATGTCCCGCGGTTTCTTGATCGGGTTGCCGTAGGCGATGTCCGCCGGGGCGGCGCCGCGGCCGAGGCACAGGTCCAGTTCGGCCGGCCCGGCGACGTCGAAGCCGATCCCGGCCGCCACCAGCGCGTCGAGCACCGGCGGCGCCGGGTTGGCCTTGACCGCGTACCGGATCAGCGCACCGGGGAACGCCGCGCCGAACTCCCGCGCCCGCGCCGCGACGACGTCGGTGTCGACGACCAGGCACGGCGTCGGCGGCTCACGCTCCTCGAGGAAGCGGCGGATCCGGGTGTAGTCGGCGCACACGGGCGCCAGTGTCGCAAACCGGCGTCAGACGAACCGCCACAGGTGGTCCGGTGTCCCGTTGTCGTCCCACTGGGTCGCCTGGGCACCGTCCGCCGTGGACTGCTGGTCGACCGCCAGGACCTTGCCGCTGCGGACGTTGACGAGCTTGGACCAGCCGCCGCCGGCGTCGACGATCCGCCAGTTGTGGTCCGGCGTGCCGTTGTCGCGGTACTGCTGGACGTGCGCGCCGTTGTCGAGGCTCTGGTCGTGCACGGCGAGGACCTTGCCGCTGTTGCGGTTGACGATCCGGACGGTGCCGTCGCCGTTGTCCACGACGGCCCACAGGTGGTCGGCGGTGCCGTTGTCCGACCACTGCGTCACCTCGGCCATGTCGGCCAGGGACATGTCCGAGACGGCCAGCACCTTGCCCGAGCGCTGGTTCTGCAGCTTCCGCCAGACGGTCGCCGACGCGGCGGGCCGGGTCAGCAGCGCGAGGTAGCCACCGGCGACCGGGCGGGCCTGAAAGCCGCGCTGGGTGGCGTCGGCGACGACGTACCAGTCGCTGAACGGCACCCGCTGGGGCGTGGTGTCGGCGTAGCTGTAGACGCCTTCGACGAGCGTGGTGCGGATGTTCGGCTGGTCGGCGAGCCAGGCCGCGGTCCACAGTTCCCAGTCGGCCTTCGTGTAGTTGTTGCGCGGGTCGAGCAGGACGCCGTGGGCGCCGGCGCGGCCCTGGTACCAGGCGGCCTCCTGCGCGGCGACGCCGAGCGGGACCAGGTCGAGGCCGAGCACGCGGTCGGCGAAGCCGTTGTACTTGAGGCTCCAGGTGCCCGGCTGGTCGTAGGCGAGCCGCAGGTGCTGGCCGTCCTCGGCGAGCGTCACCCACTGGCTGACGTAGCCGCGCGAGGTCGACCGGTACCGCTGGGTGTCGGCCGCGTTGCCGGTCGCGGCGGCGATGATGCCCATCGCGCCGACGCCGATGATGCCCTTCAGGGCGAGGTTCGCGCTGTGGGCGATGAAGCCGGTGAAGTCGTCGGTCTGGTTCTGGAAGCCGGGGTCGAGGGTGTTGGCGACCAGGTATTCGGCCCACTGCCGCAGGATCCGGTAGTGGGTGGTCGCGAAGGCGACGGCGTCGGCTTGCGGCAGCCGCTGCACCAGCGCGGCGGCCATGATCAGCAGGTTGGCCGACTCCTCGACGGGCATGCTTTCCTCGTTGCCGTCGTTGTGCCCGGTCGCGTCCGGGTAGTGCGTGCCGAGGTCGTGCTCGGCGAACGGCATCGGCCAGCCGCCGCGCTCGGCGTAGTCGAGCAACGGCTCCAGCAGCAGGCGCAGGTAGGCGGGCGAAAGGTAGAGGTAGGCCGGGAACGCCGGATAAGTGACGTCCACTGTGGACATGTTGCCGTTGGAGGAGATCTCCTTGAGGAACGCCCAGGGCGCGCCGCCGCGGTCGACCAGTTCGGTGCCGCCGAAGGCCTGGCGCAGGGCGAGCGCGCAGATCCCGGCGTAGTGCTCACCGGTGCTGCCGCCCCCGGCCGCGGCGACGGCGTCGTCGTGCAGCCGCTGGTCGATCGAGGTGGCGGCGGCGAGTGCGGCGGCGTAGTCGTTCGCGAACCAGACCGCCATGTCCGGCCAGGTGCTCCAGTAGTGCGTCCACCAGGGACGGAGTTCGCTGCCGAGGTAGCGGACCGCGGGCGTGCGGACGTGCCCGATCGCCAGGGTGAAGGGCGTGGCCGCCCCGCCGGCGGGGATCGTGCCGAGGTTCTTGTTGAAGGCGAGCACCGGCCAGCGGTCGTCGATGGCGCGGGGCTGGGCGGTGTCGCTGGTGTTGTTCAGGACGCCTTGGCCCGCCGACGCGGCGCGCACGACGGTGTCCTGCCCGATCTGCCAGGTGGTTCCGGAGGCCGGGGCGGCGAGGACGAGGGAGCCCCAGCCGGCCTGGTCGCCGTTCTCCTGGAGCACACCGGGGTTCGCGGGGGTGCAGCTGAGCAGGGTGTAGCCGCCGGTTTGCTGCTGCGTCCAGGTGACGGGGGTAGCGGTGTTGCCGTGCACCCACTCGGCGGAGGTGTCGAAGTGCAGGTCGACGGCGTGCGCGCGGCCATCGGCGCTGGCGGCCTGGATGGTGACGTAGCCGAAGGGGATGCACTGGCGTTGCAGGTTCGCGGGATCGACCGGGGAGAAGAAGGTGACGGTGAGGTTCACGCCGCCGCCGGTGAGGAGGTAGGTCGAGCGGGTGCCGGTGACCTGGAGGCTGACCTGGGTCATCGGGGTGGGCGCCGGACTGCCGGGCGCGCCGGCGAAGAGGTAGGCGGTGCCGTCGATGCGGGCGATGCCGCAGAGGGCGGTGGTGTGGCCGGTCCAGAAGCTGGACCAGGTGCCGGTGAGGGTGTCGGCGGGCTGCCAGGTGGAGAGGTAGGGCGAGCGGACGATCAGCGGGGTGGCCGGCGGGCGGATCGGGCTGAAGGTCCCGGCGGCGGCTTCGGTGACTGGGGCTGCCGCGGGTGTCGCTGCGGGTGCGGCTTCGGCGGTCGCGGGGAGCCAGATTGTGGCGGTGACGGCTGCGGTGGTGCCTCCGGCCAGACGGAGCAGGTCGCGGCGGGTGAGGTGGCCGGTTTCCCGGGTTCGGTGCTGATGCTGGCCCTGGTATCGGTCTCGATTTCGGTTTTGAGAGGACATCGGTGACCCCTTCCAACGGCGTGCGAGCCGGGCAGGGACTTTTTTACATCGTTGGTACAACGTTGTAAATCCGCCGAAGGTCGGCGCCGGAGTAGGGTGTGGACCAGTGGAGCCGCAGGTCCACACGGGTTTCCGGCCGCTGGCAACCGCCCCAGGCCCGCCAGGGCCACTCGCGCTGCCTCAGCCGATTTCCGGCCTCGCACCCGCCTCGGTCCGAACCACGCCCGCCGACCCGAGCCGCTCGCCGCGCCCTGGCCGCGCCCGCGGCCGCCGGTCAACCCGCACCACACCAGCCCAAGCCACACCAGCCAACCCGAGCCACTCGCCCCACCCCGGCCGACCCGCGCCGCCCGGCCCGCGCCAACCAACCCGAGCCGCATCAACCGCCCCCAAGGCTCCGGCCCACCGCCCGCCGCGGGCAGGTCAAGCCGTGCGGCTGGGCCGGTCCGAGGGCGGCCACACGTACGGCAGGTCCGGCGCCACCCCCGGGAACAGCGCGCCGTAGTGGTCCGGGTCTTTCCGCACCAGGGCCGACTGGTGGCTGCGGTGGACCGCTTCGTCGCCCAGCCACGGTGGCACGTCGCCCGCCGCCGTCAGGTCGCGCTGCGTCCGGATCTCCGTCTTGCCCACCGACCGGGTGAACTCCTCCCCCAGCTTCGCCGCGCACGTGTCCGCCGCGCCCAGCTCGCACCACACCGCGCACACCTCCAGGCCGTAGCGCGTCAACGCTTCCTCGTACCCCGTCCACATCTTCGCCGCCGGGTGGTGGCGCCAGCCGTAGCCGGGGATCACCAGCGCGCGCAGCACCTGGAGCGCCTCCACGCGCTGCTTGCCGAGGCGGCGGCGGTCGAGCGTGCGGGCGCTGGCGGTGAAGTCGGTGCACGGCAGGAACGTCTGCATCCCGGCCGGGTACCCCGCATCCGCCCGCCGACGCGGGGAAAGCCGCGGCGGCCCCGACCGCGGGATCGGGGCCGCCGCCGGGGTCACCGGGGGCGCGCCTTGGCCGTGACGGCCGCTTCCGGTTCGACGCTCACCCGCGGGCGCAGGGGCCGGGCTTCGAGGCCCTCGACGTCGATCACCAGGAACCAGTGGGCGTTCGCCGGGATGTGGATCTTGAACATCGGTGCGGTGGCCACCCCGCCGTGCATCCGGTAGTACTGCCGGCGCCGGTAGGCCTGGAAGTTGACCGCGGTCAGGAGCCTGACGTTGGCCATCGCGTCCAGGCGGACGGTGACCACCGCGTCTCTTCGGACCTTCCCCAGGTCGAACACGCTCGCTTCCATTTCGTCCCTCTTCCACGCGTGGTTTTCGGTTCGGATTCGACGGTCGCGGGCAGCGCGGATCGCGCCGCGCAGCACACGACGGGCGGAAGATCGGAACGGGCTAGCCGGGCCCGGTGCCCGGTTCGCGCGGCCGCCACAGCGGCACGAAATCCCCGTGCGCCCAGGGGGACGCGCGGAAGTGGTGTGGACCGTGGCCCGCGCTCAGGAAGGCGGGCGGAATGCCGGCGCCGGCGCCGGTCGCGGCATCGGGAGACGACACGGGCGCGACGGGGTGGCTCGGGGTCCCCCCGGAACGGTGCCCGGCAACGCCGGTGTGGTGCACGGAGAGCTTGTGCCGCCGGGGTGAGCTGGGCGGGACACAGGTGCGGCCGGCCGTCTTCCCGATGACGGCGACGGGCTGCCGGACTTGGTTCGGCAGCGGGCCGGTCGCCGTCGCTTCGGCCGGCGGGGTGATCGGCCGGACGACGGCGCCGGCCACGGGTGCGTGTGTCGCATGGGGCTGCCGGCCCCGGTCGGCGACGGGGTTCACGACGGGCGGGGTGTCGCCGGTGACCGGCTGGACGACGCTGGTCAGTCCGGTGTCGGAGACGACGGGGTCGACAAGGCCGGTGACGGTCTTCGTCACCGGCGAGAGGAGCGCCTTCGCCGGGCTCAGGATCGGCTCGATCGAACGCACGACGGGCGCAACGACGGCGCGGGTCACCGGCGCAGCCGAGGTCACGGCATCGGCAACCGGCGCGACAACGGCGTTGGCGGCCCGGCCCAGGGGCGCGACAAGGGCGCCTGCCGCACGAGTCACCGGTGCGACCCCCGCGGCCGCCGTTTCACCCAATGCGCCGACGGCACGCGTCGCCGGTGCCGCCGCTTGCGATACCGGCTCGGCAACCGCGGCCGCGCTCTTGGCGACAGGCGAGGCAACCACTCCCACCACACGCGCGATCGGCTCCGCGGCACGCGCCACCGACCTCGCGGACGCGACGGCACCCGGTGCATCCACCGCGCTCGGCCGCGCCGGCGAAACCCCGGCAGCCACCACCGCACCGGCCCCCGAGGGCGGGCCCAGCACCGGCAGCTCGGCACTCCGGCCCTCCGCCGCCGAGGCGTTACCCGACACCAGCCACGAAACCAGCCAGAAGCCCGCCACCGCCGCCGCCAGGACCAGCAACCTGCGGGCGGCGACGGACACCTCGCGAGCCCCGGTCACGTCGGCGAACCTCCACGGTGAGAACAGGCCTGGGACTTACCCTCCAACGCCGCACCCCACACGCCTGCTACGGGCCGTCCGGCGCTTCCACTCGGTCGGCCTAGCACTTCCGGCTCGGCAAGCCCGGCTCGAGACTCCACTCGGGGGAGACCGATCCACCAGGTGTCCCCGAAGACGTACCTCCGGGGCAATCAGGCTTCCGGTGCGCGCCGCTGACCCGACAGCGCCCCCAGGGCCCGGACGCCGTGCTGGAGGCCCTCGCGGAACGTCGCTCGTTGGCCCGGGCTGAGGTCCGCCAGGAGCGCGTTCTCCAGCTCGGTGACCGCCGGTGCGCAGCCCGCCAGCAGCTCGCGTCCGGCGTCCGTGAGGCCCGCCAGCAGGACGCGCTTGTTGTCCGCCTTCGGGGTTCGCGCGATCAAGCCGCGCTTCTCCAGCGTCAGCACCATTTCGTGCATCGTCTGCGGACGGAGGAACGACCGGCGGGCCAGCTGGGCCGAGGACAGGGCTCCACTGGCCTCCAGCACGCTCAGCGCCGTGTACTGCAGCGTCGTCAGCCCCAGCGGCCGCAGGGCGTCGTCGAGCAGCGCCCTGATCACCAGCTCGAGCCGTTTGACCAGGTACAGGGTCAACGGCGGGCCGGCGGGCTGCTCCTGGGCCGAGGTCGTCACGGCGCCCATCATGGCACGCTTCCGCCGCTATGCTCCGATCATGGACCTCGGCCGGCAGACCCGCGTGCGGCAGGCGCTCGACTCCTTCTTCGGCCCCGCGGCACCGGCGCCGGAAACCGCCGTCCTCGAACTGTTCCACCGCACCGCGGAAACCGTGCCCGCGTACCGGAAGTTCCTGCGGGAGCACGGGATCGAGCCGCAGGCCGTCCGGACCATGGCGGACTTCCGGACGCTGCCCCGCACCGACAAGGCCGGCTACCACCGGAAACACCCGCTGCCCGAGCTCTGCCGCGGCGGCACCTTCGACGGGCTCGACATGATCGCCGTCTCCTCCGGCTCCAGCGGCCACCCCACGATCTGGCCGCGGGCCCTCGAAGACGAGCTGCACGTCGCCCGGCGGTTCGAAACCGTCCTCGTCGACGCCTTCGAGGCCGATCGGCGCCGCACCCTCGCCGTCGTCTGCTTCCCGCTCGGCACCTGGGTCGGCGGCCTGTTCACCACGGCCTGCGTGCGCCACCTCGCCGCCAAGGGCTGCCCGATCACCGTCGTGGCGCCCGGCAACAACAAGGCCGAGATCCTGCGCGTGCTGCCCGAGCTGGCGCCGCACTTCGACCAGGTCGTGCTGCTCGGCTACCCGCCGTTCGTCAAGGACGTCGTCGACACCGGACTCGCCGAGGGCGTCGACTGGCCCTCCTACGCCGTCAAGCTCGTGCTCGCCGGCGAGGTCTTCAGCGAACAGTGGCGCGAGCTGGTCGCCGGGCGGGCCGGGATCGCCGACCCCGTCCGCGACATCGCGTCGCTCTACGGGACGGCCGACGCGGGCGTGCTCGGCACCGAAACGCCCCGGTCGGCGAGCATCCGCCGGTTCTTCGCCGGCCGCCCGGAGCTGGCCCGCGAGGTCTTCGGCGACGCGCGGCTGCCGACGCTCGTGCAATACGACCCGGCGAGCCGCTTCTTCGAAGTCGAGGACGGCACGCTGCTGTTCACCGCGGACGGCGGCATCCCGCTCGTCCGCTACCACATCGCCGACGACGGCGGGCTCCTCTCGCACGCCGAGCTGCTGGCCTTCTGCGCCCGGCACGGCTTCACCCCACCACCGGGCCCCGAGCTCCCGTTCGTCTACGTGTTCGGCCGCTCGCTGTTCACGGTGTCGTTCTTCGGCGCCAACGTCTACCCGGAGAACGTCACCGTCGGTCTGGAGCAGCCCGGCATCAGCGACACCGTGACCGGCAAGTTCGTCATCGAGTCGGTCGAGGACGCCGACCGCGACCGCCGGCTGCGCCTCACCGTGGAGACCGCACCGGGCACCACCGCCGACGCGGGCCGGATCGCGACGGCCGTGCGGGACCAGCTCGTCCGGTTGAACAGCGAGTTCGCCCACTACGTCCCGCCGGAGCGGCAGCTGCCGGACGTCGTCCTGCGCCCGGCGGGCGACCCCGAGTACTTCCCCGCCGGGGTGAAGCACCGCTACACGCGGCAGAACTAGGGCCGGGCGAGTTTGCGGAACCGCTCGCGGCGCTCGTCGGCCGACGAGCCGTCGGCGATGTCGTCGTCGAACCACGAGCACAGCGCCGCCCACAGTTCGGCGCAGCTCGCGAAGTCCTCGATGGTGGACTGCTCGGTCAGCTCGGCGATGTCCGCGACCAGGTGGTCCAGGCGGCGGTCGCAGAGCCGGACGTACTCGCGGACGACGATGTTCGCGTCGAGGTTCGTCTTCGCCCGCGGGCCGGCCGCGCCCCGCAGCTGGGCGTGCAGGCTTTCCTCGCAGTACAGCGGGAATCCGGAGATCGAGCCCGGGTAGCCGGACTCCGCCGCCCACTCGCGGAACGCGCAGATCGCCTGGTAGCGCGTGTACCAGTCCTGTTTCCCGGCCGCCAGGCTCGCCAGCTTCCGCCAGGCGTCGCGATCGGCCGACCGCCAGCGGTCGAGGGTGCGGCCGTCCGGGGGCGGGCCCTCGGCGTGCGCCCGGACGCGCCAGAAGTGCGCCCGGCAGCCCGCGATCTCGGCGACCAGGCGTCGGACGTAGCCGACCTGCTCCCAGACGTGGGCGCGTTGCGGCCGCAGCGGCGCCGCCCGGTCCGGGGAGAACGTCACCATCTCGAACACGCGGAACAGCTCGTGGCCGCGCAGGGCGGCGAGGTCCGGGTCCTCCCCCATCACCCAGGAGCGGCGCTCCGGCAGCCGTCCGCTGTGGCTGATCGTCGCCGCGTGGTAGAGCTCGCGGACCGCGCGGCGGGCCACCTCGTCCCGCGATTCGCCGAGCAGACGCGGGTTGCGCGCGCGGTCACGCAGGTCGCGCTCGCCGCGCGGGCCGACTTCGAGCATCGCCACCGCGTACACGCTCGCCGCGTTGTAGCACTCTTCCCACGACTTGCGGGGCCCCGCGGCTTCGACGGTGGCGTCGAGCCTGCCCGGGTCGGGTGGCCAGCGCCGGTCCGGGCAGACGTCGGCCAACCGGACGCGGCTGCCGGGGTAGGCGGGCTGGGGTTCGGGCACCGCGCCGGTGACCGGTTCGACGTCCGCCATCGCGCGCCGCAGCACCGACCAGACCAGCGACAGGTCGAGCGCGCGGTTGGTCAGCTGCTGCCAGCTGCGGCGCCAGCGCCGGCCGAACCGCCGGTAGTCCTCGATGAGCCGCTCGATCTCGTACTGCGACAGCGCGCAGAAGTAGGACCGCATCTCCGCCGCGCGCTGGTTGTACTCGGCGAGCTGTTCCGGGGTCGCTTCGCTGACCAAGAGTTCCTCGACCGGCACCTTCAGCACGCGCCGGTGCAGTTCCAGGCGCTTCTCGCGCGGGATCGCGTACGGGCGCGTCCGGACGTCGAGGTCGACGTACCGGCGGAAGCGCAGCTCGATCGCCGCCCGCAGTTCGGCGCGGCGCTGGGCCCGCGCGTCGCCGGGGATGCCCGCGGTGGTGCGCCGCACCCACCAGGACCCGGCCACGGAGTCGCCGTGGCCGAGGACGAGCGCGTGCCGGTAGCGGGCGATGAGCAGGGCGACGTCGCGGCCGCGGCCGGCGTGGCGGGGCTGGCGCGCGAAGTCGGGGCCGATCCACCAGCGGGCCAGCCGCGGGTGTCCGCGGCTGCACACGGTGATCACGTCGTCGTAGGTGGCGAGCGCGTCGAGGTGCAGGTCGAGCTGTTCCTGCAGGGCGGCGATCTCGAGTCTGATGTAGACGTTGGCCGGGTCGAGGCTGACCGCGCGGTAGTACTCCGCGAGGGCCTCGTCGTAGCGGCGGTAGGCGATGAAGTGGTTGGCGCGCTGGTAGGCGTCGAAGAGCTCGTACGGGATCTTCGCACCGCGCCAGGCGGACCAGTGGATGTTGGAACGGACGTACGCGCTGCGCGGGATGACCAGCGCGGCCACCGCGTTCGCCGCCCGGTGCAGCACGCGCGGCCAGTTCGCGTCCTCGATGACCAGCGGGCTCGCAGCGAAGCGCGGGACGCGCACGAGTTCCAGGATGAGCTGGTGGCGGCCGGGGGTGTTGCCGGGACGGACGGTGCCGGTGACGGTGAACGCGGCGGGCGGCTGGGCGAGCCGGATCACCTTGGTGACGGCCTTCCACCAGCCCTCCGCGGCGTCGCCGGCGTGCTCGACGATCTGGAGGAAGTCGTACGAGCTCCCGGCGCCCGGGACCGGGGTCGGGGTGTAGAGGCGGGAGTCGTTGAGGAACCGCTTGAAGGTGGCGGTCAGCTCGACGGCGGAGTCGATCTCGCGGTCGTGGCTGCCTTCGGGCCGTTCGTCGACGAACACCCGGATGTCGATCTGGTTGGCCCGGTAGGCGGCGGCTTCCAGCCGCGCCTTGCCGATGAAGTACAGCGTCAGGACGGCCGAGACGAGCACCACGGACGTCTGCAGCACGGTCCAGGTGATCACGGTGGCGACCTTCGGGTCCCGCACGAACGTCCAGGACTGGAAGAACGGCAGGTAGGGCACGACGGCGAAGCCGGCCGCGACGAGCCCCGCCGCCACCGCCGCCAGCCACCACCGGATCCGGTGAGCCGCGGGGAGTTCGGCCTGGTCGAACCCGCCGAGTCGCCGCGCGTGCACCATTACTCACCCCCTCGTGTCAGGTTACTCGCACAGGGGGTCCGTTCTGTTACGGCCCGTTATCCGCGAGCTCGGCGATCACCTGGGCGTGGCACGGTTCGGGGACGCACCAGCACCCGAGCCGGCGACCGCGCAGCCCGGGCAGCAGCTCCAGCAGGTCCGGCCGGGACAGCAGGTACTCGCGGTACCGCGCGACGACGTCCTCGCGCGTGCCGTCCGGGCCGGGCCGGAACGGGCTGGCCAGCTTCGACCCGTCGAGGTGCCAGCCGCCGCGGTGCATCGCCCGCCCGACGTAGACGACGTCGGCGTAGTCCGGGTCGTCCCGGTGTCCCTTCAGGTTGACGACCGTGGTCGGCATCCGGCCTCCTTCACCCGTGGTGGTTCATTGTCCACCGGTTCGCCGCCCATCCGGTGGCGCCCGATGGTCCACGTAGTGCAGATGCACTATGCTTGAGGCTCACGGTTGAGCCGTCAGCCGCTGCCGGACGTTCCGCGCCCGGGCCGGCAGGCTGCCCCCGTCCGGCATCCCCGTCCCGCAACGTCCGGTCCGCTTCCGCTGCCCGACGAAAGGGTGCCGCGATGGTTCCGGAACCACGCTCGGCCGACCACCGGCTCACCGACACCGACTGGCTCCACGCCGGCGGCCACATGTCCCTGCGCGTGCGCTCCCCCCGCACCGGCACCCTGCTCGTCGAGGTGACCGGCGAAGTCGACCTGAGCACCGCCCGCCGCCTCGACGAGCTCCTGCAGGACCGGGTCCGGGGCGACCTCGGCGACCTCGTCATCGACCTGGCCGGGGTCACGTTCTTCTCGGTCGCCGGGCTCAACTCGCTGCTGCGCGCCCAGCTGCTCGCCGACTCCGCCGGCGCCCGCCTCACCGTGGACGCCGGGCGATCGCGCGCGGTGCGGCGGCTGTTCACGCTGCTGCCGACCGACTTCGACTGCGTCGCCAACGTCCGGCCGGTGCCCTGACCGCTCACCCCGCCGCCTGACCGCCCAGCCGCCGGACGGCTTCGACGATCGCCGTGTTCGGCGCGCCCTTCACCAGGTACTCGGTGACGCCGGCCGCGGCCAGCCCGGCGATGGAGGCCCGGTCGGCGTAGGCGGAGAAGGCCAGGATGGCGGTGTCCGGGCTGCGCCGGACGATCTCGCGGGCCGCCCGGGCCCCGCCGCCGCCCGGCATCCGGACGTCGAGGACGGCGACCGCGGGCCGGTGCCGCTCGGCGAGCAGGATCGCCTCGTCGGCGTCGCCGGCCACCGCGACCACGGCGATGCCGTCCTCGGCGTCCAGGACTTCCTTGAGGACGTCCCGGATCAGCACGTCGTCGTCGGAGATCAGCACGCGCAGCTCGGTCACGGTTCGAGCTCCGTCGCGTCGGGCAGCAGGGGCAGCCAGAACTCGATGACGGTGCCCTCGCCGGGCGTGCTGTCCACCGAGAGCCAGCCGTGCGCGGCTTCGGCGCGTTCGTGCATCTCGACCAGCCCGAAGTGGCCCGCGCCGGCATCGCCGCCGGCCGTGCCGACGCCGTCGTCGGTGATCCGCACCAGGGTGCCGTTGTCCACTGTGGACAGCGAGACGCCGACCCGGGTGGCGCGCGCGTGCTTGCGGACGTTGCTGAGCGCCTCCTGGCAGATCCGGTACACGGTGATCGCCGCTTCGGGCGACGGCTCGGCGGTGAGCTCGTCGCGCACCTCGTGCGCCAATCCCCAGCGGCCCGCGACCTCGTCGGTGTAGGCCGAGACCGCCTCCACCAGGCCGTGCCGGTCGAGTTCCGGCGGCCGCAGCCGCGAGACCAGGCCGCGCAGCCGCGCGATCGCGGCGGCGACCGACTCGTCGAGGCCGCCGACGGCGCTCGCGTGCGGTTCCGGCAGCCGGGAGGCCAGCAGCTGCAGGCGCATGCCGACGGCCACCATGGACTGGATCGACTCGTCGTGGACGTCCCAGGCGATCCGGCGCCGCTCCACCTCCTGCGCCTCGACGAGGTGCCCGACCAGCCGGCGGCGTTCACGCAGGGCCTGCTCGGCGTTGCGGCGTTCGGTCATGTCGCGGGTGACCTTCCCGAACCCGTGCAGCCGGCCGTGCTCGTCGTACAACGCCGTGATCACCACGTTCGCCCAGAACCGGGTGCCGTCCTTGCGCACCCGCCACCCCTCGTCCTCCAGCCGCCCTTCCGCGACGGCGGCCTCCAGTTCCCAGGCCGGTTTCCCGGCGGCCACGTCCTCGGCCGGGTAGAACACCGAGAAGTGCTTCCCGATGATCTCCTCGGCCGCGTACCCCTTGATCCGCTCGGCGCCGGCGTTCCAGCTGGAGATGTGCCCGCCGGTGTCCAGCATGAAGATGCCGTAGTCCTGGACGCTCTGGACGAGCAGGCGGAACCGTTCCTCGCTCTCCCTCAGCGCCAGCTCGGCCGCGCGGCGCTCGGTCATGTCCCGGACGACCTTCCCGAACCCGTGCAGCCGCCCCTGCTCGTCGTACAACGCCGTGATCACCACGTTCGCCCAGAACCGGGTGCCGTCCTTGCGCACCCGCCACCCCTCGTCCTCCAGCCGCCCCTCGGCGACGGCAGTCTCCAGCTCCCGGGCCGGCTCACCCGCCGCGACGTCTTCGGGCGGGTGGAAGACCGAGAAGTGCCGTCCGGCGATCTCCTCCGCCGCGTACCCGGTGATGCGCTCCGCCCCCGCGTTCCACGTCGAGATCCGGCCCCCGGTGTCGAGCATGAAGATCCCGTAGTCCAGCACTCCCTGCACCAGGAGGCGGAACCGGTCGTCGTCCATGCGGCAACTCTGCCGGATGACCGCCCGCCCGGCACGGCCACGAACCCGGCTCAGCCCGCGAGTTCGGCCGCCGAGGCGGGCAGGACACACCAGACCACCTTCCCGCGGCCGTGGCGTTCGGTTCCCCGCACCGAGGACAGGCGGTCGACCAGGACGAGCCCCCAGCCGCCGTCGGCTCCCGCCGGGCGCCGGACCGGCGGCGCCGGGTTGTCGTCGAAGACCTCGATGCGGACGTCCGCGCCATCCACGCTCAGCCGCAGGACCGGGTCGCCGACGCCGTGGCGCAGCGCGTTGGTCGCGAGCTCGGTGACGACGAGCAGCGCGTCGTCGACCGCGCGGCCGTCGGTCCAGGCCACCAGGGCGAGCCGGGTGAACCGGCGGGCGAGCGCGAGCCCGTGTACCGAGCCGGTCAGCACGCACTCCGCGGTGAGCGGGGCAGGGATGGTCACGCGGTAAGCCTCGTCGAAGCGGCCCGGGCGGCGCGAGATGCAAAAGCCCTCACGCGGCTGGTGCAGCTGCATCAGCCGATGAGGCCCTCCCGGCGGGCCACCGCGACCGCTTCGAGCTTCGAGCGCGCGCCGAGCTTCTCCAGCACCCGCTGGACGTGGTTGCGCGTGGTGTTGCGGGAAACGCCCAGCCGACGGCCGATCTCGTCGGTGGTCGCGCCCTCGGCGAGCAGGTCGAGGGTCTCGCGTTCCCGCGCGGTCAGCGCCGCACCCCCGCCGCGGCCGGTGAGCCGGTCGAAGACGCCGGGCAGCAGCTCCGGGTCGAAGACGACCCCGCCGGCGGCGACGTCCCGCACGGCGGATTCCAGCACGCCGAGCTGGGAGGACTTCAGCAGCAGCCCCGCACCGCCCGCCTTGGCGACCTGCACGGCGATCGCGGGCGTCGCGTCGCCGGTCAGCACCAGCACCCGCGCCCCGCCCGAGCCGAGCTGCGCGAGGACGCCGAGGGCGTCGCCGTCGGCGAGCCGCCGGTCCAGCACCACGACGTCGGGGGCGTGCTCGGCGACGTCGGCCACCGCCTCCGCCCGGGACCGCGCCCGGCCGACCACGGTGATCCCGTCGGCGCGGTCGAGGGCCTGCTGGAGGGCCTCGGCGACCATGTCGTGGTCCTCCACGAGCAGGACACGGACTGGTCGGGGCTCCTCGGCGCTGCTCACGGTGGTCCCTCACTCCGGTTACGGCTGTGACAACCGGGGCTTCGCCCCGAGCCGGGGGCTTCGCCACCCGGGCCCCCGAAAGCGGTGTGCCCACCCATCCTAGGCGGCCGAGCGCGGGATCGCCGCCGGTCACCAGGCCGGGGAGCTCGGCCGCAGCAGGCCTTCGGGACCGGTGACCGGCAGCCAGTCGACGAGCTCCTCGTGGTGCCCGGCCGCCCGGAACACCGGCGGCCGGAACGACCCGGCGGGCGACCCGGCGACCCGCAGCACCTCGAGGAACCGGGCGACCACGCGCGGCGCGGGCAGCACCTCGGGGCCGCCGAGGTAGGCGAGCGGTTTCGCCGCCCCGCCGCCCGCGGGCTCGACGACCGCCGACCAGCCGTGCACCTCGTCCCAGATCAGGGCGAGGTCGTGCCCCGGCAGGTCGGGGAGCGTGCGGTCGAGGGCGACGTACCCGGAGGCGGGCTCGTCGAGGTCGAGCGAACACGATTCGAAGCCGACGCCGACCGCCCGGGCGACCCGGGCGAGGTAGGCACGCAGCCCCCGGGCGAAGTGGTATTCGATGTCCCGGCCGAAGCCGATGAGCGTGTTCATGGTTCCGCCTCCCGCGCCCGCTGCAGGCCCGGAATACCCGATCAGGCGGGTGATCACACTTTCGCGCTCACTCTTCGATCGCGCCGCCCACGGCCCGGAGATGGGCACGGAAAGTCAACGCCGGATTCGTTTCCCGCGCCGCAAGAAAGTCACCGAACCGCACCTGCTGCCGCAACGGTTCGCCGCCGCGGATGCGGTCGGCCTGGCGCCGTTCGGTGTCGCGGATTCCTTCGGCGAGGGTGAACAATTCACCCGCACGGGCGAGCGGGACGAAAAGGACGCCGTCGTCGTCGCCGAGCACGAGGTCGGCCGGCCCGATCCGCCACGTGCCGACGATCGCTTCGGCCAGCCCGCCGTCGATGCGGGGCCCCAGGCTGAGCGGGCCGGTGGGCAGCGAGCCGAGGCTGAACACCGGCAGCCCGATGGCGCGGATGTCCGCGGTGTCGCGGTGCAGGCCCCAGATCACCACCCCGGACAGCCCGGCGGCGCGCGCCTCGAGCACCACGAGGTCCCCGACGCAGCTTTCGTCGAGGCGTCCGCCGTTGTCGACCACCAGCACGCCGCCGCCGGGGGCGTCCTCGAACGCCTCGAGGAAGACGTCGACGCTGCCGACGTGCCGGGCCGGAACGGCCGGCCCGAACAGCCGGCTGCCCGGCACCACGGCTCGGGTCGGGGCCGGTGCGCACCGCACCGGGAGCCCGGCGCGGATGCACGCGTCGGCGAGGTGGGCGGTGGTCAGCGTCGCGAAGCGCTGCCTGAGTCCATCGTGGTCCATGCGCCGAATCTAGCCAGCGGTCTCCTCGGTCAGCCACGCCAGGTATTCGGCGCTGCCCCCGGTGATCGGCGTGGCGACGACCTCCGGCAGGTCGTAGCCGTGCAGCTGCCGGAGGCGTTCGGTGAGCGCGGGCACCCGTTCGGCGGTGGTCTTGATTTCCACCCGCCACTCCTGATCGGTCTGCACGGCTCCCTCCCACCGGTAGACGCTGGTGATCGGGCCGACGATCTGGGCGCACGCCCCGAGCCGGGCGGCCACCGCCTCGGTGGCCAGCTCGCGGGCCGCGGTTTCCGAGTCCGTCGTGGACATCACGATCACGTGTTCTGCCGCCATACCGGCGAGATTACCGGTGACCGTTCACCCGGAATTCGAGACAGCGCCACCGCGCGGGCGCCAGGATGGGCCGCGCCCCGTTGCCGACGTGAGGACTCCAGGATGCGCCGTCTGCCCGCACTGGCCACCGCCGCACTCACCGCCTCCGCCCTCCTGATACCCGCCACGGCCCACGCCGCGAGCCCGCCGTTCACCGCGTCGGTCTTCCGCGCGACCCACAACAGCTACTCGGGCAACGTCGACGGCGCCAAGAACTCCCTCGCCTACCAGCTCGACCACGGCGTGCGATTCCTCGAACTCGACGTGCACGACAACGGCTACGCCACCTCGCACGACTACGCCGTCGGGCACGACTCGCCCGGCAACCTCGTGGACCACGGCGGCGGCAACCCGGCGTCGAACAACCTCCGCGACTGGCTGGCCGTGGTGAACACCTGGTCCGCGCAGCACCCGGCCGCCGCGCCGATCGTCGTCATGCTCGACCTGAAGGACGACCTGACCGACAACCCCTCGTTCGCCGCGGGGAACCTGACCGCGCTCAACCAGGAGCTCGAGTCGGTGTTCGGCGCGAGGCTGCTGCGGGCGCAGGACTACCCGGCGGCCCAGCCGGACGTCGACGCGCTGCGCGGGCGCGTGCTGCCGCTGCTGTCCGGCGACGGCGGCTCCCGCACCGAGTACAAGCGCGACGTCGGCTACCACCCGGCCGTCGCGCTCAACGGCCGCGGCCAGGTCGTCGAGGTGCACGACTCCGGGGCCGGCGCGCTCTGGTACTGGACCGGGACCTACGGCGCCGACGGGCGGGTCACCTGGCTGCGGCACGGCAAGTACGACAGCGGGCAGACACCGGCCGTGGCCCTCAACGACAACGGCGACCTCGTCGAGGTCCACCAGTCGCAGGGCGCGACCACGCTGTGGTCCCACGTCGGCAAGCTCGGCGCGGACGGCGAGATCACCTGGCAGGCCAGCCACCAGTACGACAACGGCGTCCTGCCGACGGTCGCCTTCACCGACGGGACGCACCTGCGGGAGATCCACAAGAGCCAGAACAACAGCCAGAACTGGGCCTGGGACGGCGTGCTCGCGGGCATCACGGTGGCGTGGACCGGCAACGGCAAGACTTCCGACGCGCGGTTCGCGAAGGCGACGTCGAGCAGCGCCGGCCGCACGGTGTCGGTGTGGACCGGCGCGGACGGCCCGACCTCGGCGCAGACCCTGCGCGCCGACACCGACCGCGTCGCCGGTGACCGCATCCGCTACCGGCAGGTCGCCTTCGACGAGTTCCAGAAGGGCGACAGCGCCGAGCTGCAGCAGGGCGCGCTGTTCTACGGCGCGCCCGCGACGGAGTCGGCGTTCATCACCTCCGCCCGGCAGGCGGGCAGGCTGGTCCGCGGCTGGGACTTCGACTCCGCGAGCCAGGCGACGACTCCCCTGGCGAACTACCCGGCGACCAACCACCCGTACGACGCTTGGTACCAGACGCTGCTGACGAACAACGGCGCCGTCGAGTAGCCGGCCGTCAGCGCTTCGCCAGGGACCGGTAAGCGGCCCTGGCGAAGCTCGGCGGCATGAAGAACCTCACCGTCCTGATCTCCGGCGCGAGCGTCGCCGGCCCCGCGCTGGCCTGCTGGCTGACCCGCTTCGGCTGCACCGTGACCGTCGTCGAACGCGCTCCGGCGCTGCGGCCCGGCGGCCAGGCCGTCGACTTCAAGGGCGCCACCCACCGCGCCGTGCTCGGCCGCCTGGGCGTCCTCGACGAGGTCCTGCGCCGCCAGACCGGCGGGCAGGACCAGACGATCGTCGACGCGACCGGAAGGCCGCGGGCCGTGATCCCCGGCGAATTCACCGGCGGCGACATCGAGATCCGCCGCGGCGAGCTGTCGGAGATCCTGTACAGCCACACGGACTGCGAGTACCTCTTCGGTGACACCATCACGTCGCTGACCGAGACCACCGACGGCGTCGACGTCACCTTCGCCCGGGCGGAGCCGCGCCGGTTCGACCTGGTCGTCGGCGCGGACGGCATCCACTCGAACGTCCGGCGGCTCGCCTTCGGCCCGGAGCGCGACTACGTGCAGTACCTCGGTTACCACTATGCGCTGGCCGAGCTCGGCGAGGAGCTCGGCGGCGGCGACGCGCAGACGTACAACGAGCCCGGCCGGATGGCCGCGGTCGGCGGTCCGAAGGCGTCGGCGTTCTTCGTGTTCGCCTCCCCCGAGCTGGACTACGACCGCACCGACACCGACAAGCAGCGCCAGCTGCTGATGGACGCCTACCGGGGCGTCGGCTGGCGGGTGCCGGAGCTGATGGCCAAGATCCCCCAGGCGCGCGAGTTCTACCTGGACTCGCTCAGCCGCGTGACGATCGACGGCTACGCCCGCGGCCGGGTCGTGCTGCTCGGCGACGCGGCGTACGGCAACACCCTGGGCGGCTTCGGCACCGGCCTGGCGGTCGTCGGCGCGTACGTGCTGGCCGGCGAGCTGCGTGCGGCCGACGGCGACCACCGGGTCGCGTTCGCCCGCTACGAGGAGCAGATGCGGGACTACGCCAAGGTCTCGCAGCGCGGCAGCGCCGGGCCGTTCCTGGCGCCGCCGTCGCCGCTGCGGATCAAGCTGCGGGACTGGACGTTCAAGTCCCGCTTCCTCCTCGGCCTGATGCTCAAGGCGACCGACAAGTTCGCCACGGACATCGAGCTGCCGGACTACGCCTCGGGGTCGTAGGCCAGGTTCGGGCGGAGCCACTGCTCGACCTCGGCGACCTCGACCCCCTTGCGGCGGGCGTAGTCCTCGACCTGGTCGCGGCCGAGGCGGCCGACGGTGAAGTAGCGGGAGTCCGGGTGGGCGAAGATCAGGCCGGACACGCTCGCCGCCGGGGTCATCGCGAACGACTCCGTCAGGGCCATGCCCAGCCCGTCCGCTTCCAGCAGCTCGAACAGCTCGCGTTTCTGGCTGTGGTCGGGGCTGGCCGGGTAGCCGAGCGCCGGGCGGATGCCGCGGAAGCGCTCCGCGTGCAGGTCCTCCAGCTTCGGCTGCGCGTCCGGCTCGAACCAGTCGCGGCGGGCGCGCAGGTGGATGTGCTCGGCGAACGCCTCGGCGAGGCGGTCGGCCAGCGCCTTGACCATGATCGCGCGGTAGTCGTCCTGCTCGGCCTCGTAGCGCGCGGCCAGCGCCTCGGCGCCGTGGATCGCCACCGCGAAGCCGCCGAGGTGGTCGCCGATCGGGGCGATGTAGTCGGCCAGGCAGCGGTTCGCGCGGTCCTCGGGCTTGGCCGTCTGCTGCCGCAGCATCGGGAACTTGACGTGCGCGTAGTCGCCTTCGAGCAGGATGTCGTCGCCCTCGCTGTGCGCCGGCCAGAACGCGTACGCGCCCTTCGCGGTGAAGCTGCCTTCGGCGATGATCTGGTCCAGCAGCGTGTTCGCGTCGTCGAACAGCTCGCGCGCGACCGGCTGTTCGAGGATGGCCGGGTACTTGCCCTTGAGCTCCCAGGCCAGGAACAGGAACTGCCAGTCGACCATCTCGCGCAGTTCGGCGATGCTCGGCTCGACCACGCGCAAGCCGGTGAACGCCGGGGTCGGCAAGCCGTCGAAGGCCACCTTCTCGGGGTTCGCGCGGGCCTGTTCGAGGGTGAGCATCGGGCGGCGCTGCTTGCTCGCGTGCTGCTCGCGCAGCACTTCCTGGTCGGCCCGGTTCTTCGCGGTGAGCGCGATCGAGCGGTCCGGGTCGAGCAGGTCGGAGACGACGCCGACCACGCGCGAGGCGTCGAGGACGTGCACCGTCGCGTTGTCGTAGGCCGGGGCGATCTTCACCGCCGTGTGCTGCTTGGACGTCGTCGCGCCGCCGATGAGCAGCGGCATCTTCAGCCCGCGCCGCTGCATTTCGGTGGCGACGGCGACCATCTCGTCCAGCGACGGCGTGATCAGCCCGGACAGCCCGACGGCGTCGGCGCCTTCGGTGACCGCGGTGTCCAGGATCTTGCCCGCCGGCACCATCACGCCGAGGTCGATCACCTCGTAGTTGTTGCAGCCGAGGACGACGCCGACGATGTTCTTGCCGATGTCGTGGACGTCGCCCTTGACCGTGGCGAGCACGATCTTGCCCTGGCCACCGCTGGAGGCGAGCCGGCCTTCCTGGCGCGCCTGCTCCTTCTCCGCCTCCATGAACGGCTCGAGGTAGGCGACCGAGCGCTTCATCACGCGGGCGCTCTTGACCACCTGCGGCAGGAACATCTTGCCGGAGCCGAACAGGTCGCCGACGATCTTCATGCCGTCCATCAGCGGGCCCTCGATGACGTCGAGGGGCCGGGGCAGCTGCTGCCGCGCCTCTTCGGTGTCTTCCTCGATGTAGTCGACGATGCCGTGGACCAGGGCGTGGGACAGGCGGTCGCCGACCGGGCCTTCGCGCCAGGAGAGGTCGACGACGCGCTTGGTGCCGCTGCCCTTGACGTTCTCGGCGAAGGCGACCAGCCGGTCGGTGGCGTCTTCGCGACGGTCGAAGAGCACGTCCTCGACCAGCTCCAGCAGGTCCTTGGGGATGTCTTCGTAGACGGCGAGCTGGCCGGCGTTGACGATGCCCATGTCCAGGCCGACCTGCATGGCGTGGAAGAGGAACGCCGAGTGCATCGCCTCGCGGACGACGTCGTTGCCGCGGAAGGAGAACGACAGGTTCGAGATGCCGCCGGAGATGTGGACGCCGGGACAGCGTTCCTTGATCCGGGGCAGCGCGTCGATGAACGCCTTCGCGTAGCCGTTGTGCTCGGCGATACCGGTGGCGACGGCGAGGACGTTCGGGTCGAAGATGATGTCCTCGCCCGCGAAGCCGGCCTGCTGCGTGAGCAGGTCGTACGCGCGGGCGCAGATCTCCACCTTGCGGTCGGCGGTGTCGGCCTGGCCCTGCTCGTCGAAGGCCATCACGACGACGCCGGCGCCGTAGTCGCGGATCGTGCGGGCCTGGGCCAGGAACGGCTCCTCGCCCTCCTTGAGGCTGATCGAGTTGACCACGCCCTTGCCCTGCAGGCAGCGCAGGCCGGCTTCGAGCACGCTCCACTTGGAGCTGTCGACCATCACCGGGATCCGGGCCACCTCGGGCTCGGTGGCGATGAGGTTGAGGAACGTCGTCATCGCCTGCTCGGATTCGAGCAGGTCGGCGTCCATGTTGACGTCGAGCAGGTTGGCGCCGCCGCGGACCTGTTCGAGGGCGACGTCGACCGCGCCCTGGTGGTCGCCGGATTCGATGAGCCGCCGGAACCGCTTGGAGCCGGTGACGTTCGTGCGCTCGCCGATCATCACGAACCCGGTGTCGGCGCCGATGCCGAACGGCTCGAGGCCGCTGAAGCGCGTGTGGGTGCGCGGCGCCGGGATCACCCGCGGGCCGATGCTCTTCGCCGCTTCGGCGATCTTCGCGATGTGCGCCGGGGTCGTGCCGCAACAGCCGCCGACCAGGTTGACCAGGCCGTCGCGGGCGAACCCGCCGAGCAGCCCGGCGGTCTGCTCGGGCGTCTCGTCGTAGCCGCCGAACGCGTTCGGCAGGCCGGCGTTCGGGTGGCAGGCGACGTAGGTGTCGGCGAGCCGCGAGAGTTCCTCGACGTGCGGGCGGGCCTCCTGGGCGCCGAGCGCGCAGTTGACGCCGACGACCAGCGGTTTCGCGTGCTCGATCGAGCTCCAGAACGCCTCGACGGTCTGCCCCGACAGCGTCCGCCCGCTCAGGTCGACGATGGTGACCGAGATCCACAGCGGCAGGTGCGGCGCGACCTCGCGCGCGGCGGCGACCGCGGCCTTGCAGTTCAGCGTGTCGAAGATCGTCTCGATGAGCAGCACGTCGACGCCACCTTCGGCGAGCCCGGCGATCTGCTCGGCGTAGGTGGCCTTGACCTGCTCGAACGTGACCGCTCGGTACGCCGGGTCGTCGACCTTCGGCGACAGGCTGAGGGTGACGTTGAGCGGGCCGATCGAGCCCGCGACGAACCGGCCGCCCGCTTCGTCGGCCGCCTGGCGGGCCAGCTGCGCGCCCCGGACGTTCATCTCGTGGACGTACGCCTGCATCCCGTAGTCGGCCTGGCCGATGCCGGTGGCGGTGAAGGTGTTGGTCGTGGTGATGTCCGCGCCCGCGGCCAGGTACTGGCGGTGGACGTCGAGGATGACGTCCGGGCGGGTGAGGTTCAGCAGGTCGGGGTCGCCGGTGACGTCGTGGGTGTGCTCGCCGAAGCGGTCGCCGCGGTAGTCGGCCGGGGTGAGCCCGGCGCCCTGCAGCATGGTGCCCCAGGCACCGTCGAGGACCGCTACGCGCTGGTCGAGCAGCTCACGCAGCCGGCTGGTGGGATCTTGACTCATCGGCGCCCTCCCTCGTCCGGGAGGCGCCCTTGGTGCGGTGGAGCGGGTCGAGCGTGGCGGACCCCGCGGTCCGTTGCAGCGCCTCTCGGCCCGTAACCGAGGATAGTGGATACGGCACCCGGCTGGCCATCCCGCCCCGCCCGGGCGTCCACGATCTGGGACACCGGCCGCGACCGTCCACAGTAGAGCATTGTCTCCACCCTGCACCTCCACCCCCCATGCTCCCCGTGGCGGCGGCAGTGCTCACCTCGTGGACTGCCCACCTTGAAAACTGAAACACGTTCTAATACGCTCCGCGGGTGGACTACGGAATCGTGCTGTTCACCAGCGACCGGGGGATCACCCCGGCGGCCGCGGCGCGCGCCGCGGAAGCCGCGGGGTTCTCGACCTTCTACGTCCCCGAGCACACCCACATCCCGGTGAAGCGCGAGTCACCGCACCCGCGCACCGGCGACGCGTCGCTGCCCGACGACCGCTACAGCCGGACGCTCGACCCGTGGGTCGCCCTGGCGACGGCGGCCTCGGTCACGTCGCGCATCCGGTTGTCCACGGCGGTGGCGCTGCCGGTCGAGAGCGATCCGATCACGCTCGCCAAGACGATCGCCAGCCTCGACCACCTCTCCGGCGGCCGCGTCACGCTCGGCGCCGGGTTCGGCTGGAACGTCGACGAGCTGACCGACCACGGCGTGCCCGGGAACCGCCGCCGCACCGCGCTGCGCGAGTACCTCGAGGCGATGAGTGCACTGTGGACGCAGGAGGAAGCCGCCTACGACGGGGAGTTCGTCTCCTTCGGGCCGAGCTGGGCGTGGCCGAAACCGGTCCAGGCGCACATCCCGGTGCTGCTCGGCGCGGGCCCGACCGAGAAGACGTTCCGCTGGATCGCCCGCCACGCCGACGGCTGGCTCACCACGCCGGCCGACACCGACCTCGACGGGCACGTGGCCCTGCTGAAGGAGATCTGGCACGCCGAAGGCCGGGAAGGCGCTCCGCGGATCTGCGCGCTCGGCGAGCGACCGGACCCGGAACGGCTGGCGCACCTGGATTCCCTCGGCGTCACCGAGACGATCTTCGGCCTCCCGGACCGGTCACCGGAGGAAGTCGAAGCGTGGATCGGCCGGCTGGCCGGGAAGCTCACCCTCGCCCCCGCACACTGACCTGAACACCGCCCCGAGCGACGACGCCCTCGTCTTCAACCTGAAGGCGCAGAAGGACCTCGGCTTCAACGCCGTCCGCAAGCACATCAAGGTCG
>NZ_JBSFNC010000015.1:0-100852 GCF_053586895.1 Amycolatopsis sp. NPDC003731
GCCAGCTGATCAAAATATAAATAGTCCACACACCAAAAAACAATATTTAAAAAGCCCCGGCACTCGGTGGGCGGCGATTAAGTCAACTGCTTGACTTAACAAGGGATCGTCGCCATCCTCGGGGCAGCGGACATTCACCAACGAGAGGCCCGTAATGACGCCAAGCCACCCCGAATCGCTGCCGCGGTTCCCGTTCGAGGCCGCCACCGCGCTGGAGCCGCCGGCCGAGTGGGCCGAGTTCCGCGAGAAGTGCCCGGTCGCGCGCGTCGCGCTGGCCAGCGGGGACGAAGCCGCGCTGATCACCCGCTACGCCGACGTCAAGACCGTCCTGTCCGACCCGCGGTTCACCCGGCCGGCGCCGGGGGACAACGCCGCCCGCGTCGCGGACACCGAGTCGGGCGGGGTGTTCAACAGCGAGATGGCGTCGGTGCTCCCGCAGCACGGCGAGGACCACCTGACGTGGCGCCGCATGATCGGCAAGTGGTTCACCGCCAAGCGGATGAACGCGCTGCGGCCGGGCATGGCGGCGATGGCCGGGCAACTGATCGACGAGATGGTCGCCAAGGGCGCGCCCGGCGACCTCAAGGCGGGCCTCGCCTTCCCGCTGCCGGTCTGGGTCATCTGCGACATGCTCGGCGTGCCGGACACCGATCGCGACCGGTTCGCCCACTGGTCCGACGTCATGCTCAGCATGACCCGCTACACCCAGGCGGAGTTCGACGCCGCGCAGGCGGAGTTCGGCCGGTACATGGGCGGGCACCTCGCCGCCAAGCGGGCCGAACCGGGTGACGACATCCTCAGCGCGCTGATCGCCGACGGCGCCGGCTGGTCCGACGCGAAGCTGGCCGCCACCGGCATCGGCCTGCTCATCGCCGGCCACGAGACCACCGCGAACATGATCGCCAAGATGACGGCGATGCTGCTGGCCGACCGCAGCCGCTGGGAGCAGCTGCTGGCCGATCCGTCGCTGGTGCGCACGGCGGTCGAGGAGGCGCTGCGGGCGGACGCCAACGCGGGAGTCGGCATGCAGCGTTACCTGACCGAGGACTTCGAAGTCGGCGGCACCGTGCTGCCGGCGGGCACCACCGCGATGTGCAGCATGGCCGCGGCCAACCGGGACGAAGGCGCCTTCGAGAACGCCGCCGAACTCGACCTGACCCGCAGCCCGAACCCGCACCTGGCCTTCGGCGCCGGTGCGCACGCGTGCCTCGGGCAGCCGCTGGCCCGCACCGAGCTGCAGGTCGTGCTGGAAGTGCTGCTGCGCAAGCTGCCGAACCTCGAGCTCGCGGTCCCGGCGGACCAGCTGCGCCGGGTCGAGGGGCTCGCCGTCGGCGGGTTGCGGGAACTGCCCGTCCGCTGGTGACGGCGGCGCGTGGGCCCGGCCGGGGCTGCGCGGCGGCGCCCGGGGTGACCACGGCGGGCCGGGCCGGACGCGCCCGGGCGACCCGGGAGCGGATCTTGGTCGCTGCGGAACACCTCTACGCCGAACACGGCGTGCTGGCCGTGTCGAACCGGCAGATCAGTGAGGCGGCCGGGCAGAGGAACAACACCGCCGTGGGCTACCACTTCGGCACCCGGGCCGAGCTGGTGCGGGCCATCGTCCGCAAGCACACCGGGCCGGTCGAGCGGCTGCGTGGCCGCCGGCTGGACCGCGGCCAGACCGGGCTGCGGGGTTGGCTCGCGTGCCTGGTGTACCCGACGACCGAGCACCTGGCCGAGCTGGGCACGCCGACCTGGTTCGCCCGGTTCGCCGCCCAGGTGATGACCGAGCCGTCGCTGCGCGAAGTCATCATCGAGGAGACCCTGACGTCCCCGTCGCCGGCGCGGACCCTCACCGGCCTCTACCGGTGCCTGCCCGGACTGCCCGCCGAAGTCCGCGCCGAACGCAACGACAGCACCCGCCTCGTGCTGATGCACGCGATGGCCGAGCGCGAACGCGCCCTCGCCGACGGCACGGGCACCCCGAGGGCCGGCTGGCGCGACACCGCCGCCGCCCTCACCGACGTACTGGCCGGGCTGTGGCTCGCGCCGGTCACGAAGCAACCGCGAGGAAAGGAAAAGCCATGAAGGTCATCGTGGACGAGGCCAAGTGCTGCGGCGCCGGCACCTGCGTCATGCTCGCCCCGGACGTGTTCGACCAGCGCGACGACGACGGCATCGTCATCCTGCTCGACGAGCGCCCCGCCGAGGCGCTGCACGCGACCGTCCGCGAGGCGGCGAGCGTGTGCCCGGGGGTCGCGATCTCGATCAGCGAGCAGGGATGATCGACGACGTCCTGGTCGTCGGCGCCTCGGCCGCCGGGCTCGCGACCGTGGAAGCCCTGCGCCGCAAGGGGTACGCGGGCCTCGTGACCGTGCTGGGCGCCGAAGCGCACCTGCCTTACGACCGGCCGCCGCTGTCCAAGCAGGTCCTCGAGGGGAGCTGGACCCCCGAGCAGACCCGGCTCCGGACCCCGGACGAACTGTCCGCATTGGACGCCGAGTTCGCGCTCGGCGACCCGGCGGTGCGGCTGGACGCCGGCGCGCGGACCGTCCACACCGCGGCCGGGCGGACCCGGACCGCCGACGCGGTCGTGCTCGCCACCGGGCTGCGGCCGCGCACCCTGCCGGGGCAGGACGGCCTGGCCGGCGTCCACGTGCTGCGCACCCTCGACGACACGCTGGCCCTGCGTGCGGACCTGGCGCCGGGCAAGCGGGTGGTGGTCGTCGGCGACGGCGTGCTCGGTACGGAGATCGCCGCGACCCTGTGCGCGGCGGGCGTGGCGGTCACCCTCGCCGGACCTCAATCCGCGCCGCTGGCCTACCAGTTCGGCCCCCTCGCCGCGGGCTTGCTCGCCGAGCTGCACATCGCCCGCGGCGTCGAGTTGCGGCTCGGCTCGCCGGTCACCGGGCTCGCCGCGGAAGCCGGCCGGGTGACCGGGGTGCGGCTGGCGACAGGAAAGGCGCTGCCTGCCGACGTCGTCGTGGTCGCCTTCGGAGCCGCGCCGGCGACGGAATGGCTGGCGGGCAGCGGGGTGCTGTGCGACAACGGCGTGGTGTGCGACTCCCGCTGCCGGGCGGCGCAGGGGATCTACGCGGCCGGCGACGTCGCCCGCTGGCACCACGAAGGGCTCGATGCGGTGCTGCGGCTGGAAAACCGGACAAACGCCACCGAGCAGGCGGTCGCGGTCGCGGGGAACATCCTCGGCGAGGACCGCCCGTACACGCCGGTGCCGTACTTCTGGACCAACCAGTTCGACGCCCGGATCCACGTGCACGGAACCCTGTCCGCGGACGCCGAAGTGTCCGTTGTGGAGGGTGACCCGGCCGCGGGGCGGTTCGTGGCGGAGTACCGGCGTGGCGGGGCCGTCACCGGGGTGCTCGGCTGGAACATGCCCAAGCAGGCCCGGCTGCGGCGGCAGGACATCGCCGGGGCGGCCCTCGCCGGGAGAGCCTGAAACCTCGATCCGCCGGGCAGCCCGCACGGCGCCTGGGCGGAAGTGTCACTCGACTGTGACGGATTTCGCCAGGTTGCGCGGCTTGTCGATGTCGTAGCCCAGGGTCAGCGCCGCGTGGTAGGCGAGCAGCTGCAGCGGGATGGTCAAGAGGATCGGGTCGAGCTCCGGCTCGGTCTTGGGCACCACGATCCGCGGGACGTCGAGTTCGCCGAAGTCGACGTCCGCGTGGGTCACCGCCAAGACCGCGCCGCCACGGGCCTTGATCTGCTGGACCGCGGCCAGGTTGCGCTCGGTCAGCTCGTCCGACGGCACGACGGCGACCGTCGGGAGGGCTTCGTCGATCAGGGCCAGCGGGCCGTGCTTGAGCTCGGACGTCTGGTACGCCTCGGCGTGCCGGTAGGAGATCTCCTTGAACTTCTGCGCGCCCTCGCGGGCCACCGGGTAGCCGCGGACGCGGCCGACGAAGAACAGGCTCTTCGCGGCGGCGACCGTCTTCGCGTGCTCGGCGATCTCCGGCTCGAAGTCCAGAACGGACTTGATCTGGCCGGGCAGCGCGCGGACGGCGTCGATGATCCGCAGACCGTCCGCATTGGACAGATCGCGCACCCGGCCGAGCGCCAGCGCGATCAGGGCGAACCCGACGGCCATGTTGGTCAGCGCCTTGGTCGAGGCGACCGCGATCTCCGGGCCGGCGTGCAGGTAGACGCCGCCTTCGCAGGCGCGGGCGATGGTCGAGCCGACCACGTTGACCAGGCCGACGACCCGGCCGCCCTTGCGCTTGATCTCCTCGACGGCGAAAGCGGTGTCGATGGTCTCCCCGGACTGGCTGACCGCGATGTAGAGCGTGTCGGCCTCGATGATCGGGTTGCGGTAGCGGAATTCCGACGCGGCCTCGGCGTCGGCCGGGATCCGGGCGAGTTCTTCGATCATCGTCGCGCCGATCTGGCCGACGTAGTACGCGGAGCCGCAGCCGAGGATCTTCACGCGGGCGAACCCGCGCAGCTCCCGCGGCGTCAGGTTGAGCCCGTCCAGCCGGGCGACGCCGAACCGGTCGTCGAGGCGGCCGCGGATGATCCGCTCGACGGACTCGGGCTGCTCCTGGATCTCCTTGGCCATGTAGTGCGGGTAGCCGCCCAGGTCGAGGTCCTCGGCGTCGATGTCGATCTCGGTGGCGGGCTTGGTGGTGTCGCTCTCGTCGACGGTGAAGGTGCGGTAGCCGGTGGCGAAGACGGTCGCGAACTCGCCGTCGTCGAGGTGCGCGACCTGCGAGGTGTGCCGGACGAGCGCGGCGAGGTCACTGGCGACGAACATCTCCCGCTCGCCGACGCCGATGATCAGCGGCGAGCCGTTGCGCGCGATGACCAGCCGGTCCGGGTGCGCGCTGTCGGTGACGGCGATCGCGTACGTGCCGGTGACCCGGGAGACCGCCTCGACGACGGCGTCTTCCAGGGTTTCGGCGGCCGAGCGCGCGATCAGGTGGGCGAGGACCTCGGTGTCGGTCTCGGACGCGAGGGTGACGCCGGCGTCCGCGAGCTGGGCGCGCAGGGTGTCGGCGTTGTCGATGATGCCGTTGTGGACGACGCAGATCCGGCCGTCTTCGGAGGTGTGCGGGTGCGCGTTGGCCTCCGACGCGGGGCCGTGCGTGGCCCAGCGCGTGTGCCCGATGCCGGCCTTGCCGGTGAGCCGCTTGGGCAGCGCGGCGGCGAGGTTGCGCACCCGCCCGACGACCCGGTGGACCTGGGCGGTGCCCTTCGCGCCGAGGACGGCGATGCCCGCCGAGTCGTAGCCGCGGTACTCGAGCCGGGTCAGGCCTTCGAGCAGGATGGGGGCCGCGTTCTGGCCGCCGATGTAGCCGACGATCCCGCACATGGGGAGACCTCTTCCTAGCTGTAGACGATGCGGCGCAGCTGCCGCTCGGAGAGGACGGGCGCGGCCACCAGCCGCCCGCGGAGCTCGCCGGCGATCAGGGGGAAGATCTCGGGGTTCTTCCGCCCCTGGGCCTGCAGCTCGGCGTGCCGGCGGCGCACGTAGTCCTCGGTGGGAGTCCGGTAGAAGGCCAGGACGTCGTCGACGACGCGGGCGGCGACCCCGGGTGGCAGCCCGGTGGACGCGGCCACGCGCTCGACGATGTCGGTGTCCTTCACGCGGGCCATCATGCCTCTTCTGGTGGCGAACCCCAAATTCCTGCCCGAAATCGGGCAAGTTCTACCTGGTTGGACACTTTCCGCGGCTGCGGGCGAGGGTGGGGACGTGCGACAAGACGAGATCTGGGACGCCGACGCCGCCGAGCGCTACGACACCCCGGGCCGCGGGATGTTCGCCCCCGAGGTCGTCGGGCCCGTCGTGGAGCGCCCGGACGGCGGGCGGGCGCTGGAGTTCGCCATCGGGACCGGGCGGATCGCCGTCCCGCTCGCCGAGCGCGGCGTGTCCGTGACCGGCATCGAGCTGTCGGAGCCGATGCCGGCCCGGCTGCGCGCGAAGGCGGCGATCCCGGTGGTCGCGCGAACCTGCCGACCCAGGACGAGCAGGTGGCGTGCTTCCCCAACGCGGCCCGCCACCTGGAGCCGGGCGGCCGGTTCGTGATCGAGCTGGGCGTCCCTGTGTCCCACCACTTCACGTTCGGCTCGGGACGGCAGGCGCGGGCTCCGCTTCGACCAGCGGAAGGCGCACGCTCGCGTGCGGGATGACGCCCAGCTCGGCCAGCGCGGCCTTGGCGTTCGCCGCGGCCGTGCCGGACCGCATGAGCCGGTCCGTCAGCGGGATCAGCTCGTCGTGGATCGCGCGCGCCTTCCCGAGGTCGCCGTCGCGGACGGCGCGGATGAGGTCGGCGGTGCGCTCGGCCGCCACGTTGGCCACGACGCTGACCAGGCCCGCGGCGCCGCACGCCAGGTACGGCAGGTTGAGCTCGTCGATGCCGCAGTAGTACGCCAGCGACGTCCGGCTCAGCACCGTCATCGCTTCGGACAGGTCGCCCTTCGCGTCCTTGACCGCCCGGATCCGCGGGTGGCCGGCCAGCTCGATCAACGTCGCCGCCGTCATCGCGACGCCGGTGCGCGCCGGGACGTCGTAGAGCATCACCGGCAGCTCGGTGGCGTCCGCGACGGCCAGGCAGTGGGCGAGCACGCCGGCCTGCGTCGGCCGGGAGTAGTAGGGACAGACGAGCAGCAGCGCGTCGGCGCCCGCCGCCTCGGCTTCGCGGGCCCGGCGGACGCTCGAGGCCGTGTCGTGGGTGCCGACGCCGGCGATCACGCGCGCCCGGTTCGCCACCTGGGCGGCCACGGCCCGGACGAGGCCGGCGGACTCGGCGTCGGAGAGGGTCGGGACTCGCCGGTGGTCCCGCCGACGACGAGGCCGTCGCACCCGGTGGCCAGCAGGTGCTCGACGAGCCGGGTCAGGCCGGGTGCGCTGAGCGCGCCGCCGGGCTCCATGGGGGTCACCATCGCGACGAGGTTGGCGCCGAATTCGGTCATGGTCCGACCGTGCCGGGTGAAACTGCTGCGGTCCAGCGATGCTTTTTTGCCGATATTGCGTAGTTTGGCTTTACCAATCCGGCCAAAGTAGGCCGGCCCCCCACGCGGCAGGTAACCCGTTGCCGCGAAAGTCATCCGGCCGTGACTGCGGTCGGATTGGTAAAGATCGGCACAGCATGATTGAGGTGGGTGCACTGCGGGCGTTGCGCTCCGTGGCGGCGCTCGGGACGCTGGCGCGGGCGGCCGAGGAGCTGGGTTTCACGGCGTCGGCGGTGTCGCAGCAGATCAAGCGGCTGGAACGGCAGGTCGGCGTCCCGGTGCTGGCGCCGGCGGGCCGCGGGGTGGTGCTGACCCCGGCGGGCCGGGCGATCGTCGACTCGGCGCCGGAGGTGTTCCAGGCGCTGGAGCGCTGCGCCGAAGCCGCCCAGTCGGTCTCGGAAGGCGCACCGCGGGGCACGCTCCGGGTGGTGGCGTTTTCGACGGCGATCCGCGGCCTGCTGGCGCCCCTGATGCCGCGGCTGGCCTTCCCGGAACTGCGCGTGGAGGTCACGGAGCAGGACCCGGACGAGGCGTTGCGCAGCGTCCTCGCGGGGACCGCCGACCTGGCGCTGGTCCACGACGCCGACGGGTTGCTGCCCACGCCGTTGCCGCCGACGCTGGCCCGGCGGTGGGTGCACACGGACGTCGGCGACGTGGTGGTGAGCCGCACGCACCCGCTCGCGGAGGCCGGAGCACCGCTGGACGAGCATTCGCTGGCCGGGCACGCGTGGGTGACCAGCCCACCGGGAACCGTTTGCCACCAATGGTTCCGGCGGTTGTTCGCGGAGGAGCCCGATGTGCGTCACCGGGTCGACGACTTCGCGACGCAGCTGTCGCTGGTGGCGTCGGGGCAGGTGGTGGCGTTGGTTCCGAGGCTGGCGCGGCCGCCGCTGGGGGATGGCTTGATCGCGCGGCCGCTTCGACGGCCGCCGAAGCGGGAGGTGCACGCGGTGTGGCGGCGGAGCGCGGAGGCCAGCCCGGCCATCCGGGCGGTGCTGGCCGAGCTGGATCCCGCTGCGTGTGTTGAGGGCGGGGCTTCAGCCGGTGGTCGGGTCGGGGCGTGACGGGAGCCGTTCGGGCTCGGCATCGGCCGGGTCGTGTTCGCCGCACCGACCCGTCGCTCGGACCAGGCCCTGGCCGGGGAAACGTCAATCCTTGAAGGCGTCTTCGGCGCTCGGGTAGGTCGGGAAGAAGCCGGCGAGGCCGATCAGCCCGAAGGTCCGGCTCAGCCGGGCCGGAACCGCCGCCAGTGCGACGCCCGCGCCGGCCGCCTCGGCGACGTTGCGGGCCGCGATCAGCGCGGAAATCCCGCTGGAGTCGCAGAACGTCACCCCGGCCAGGTCCACCACCAGCAGCTGACCGGGCCCCAGGGCGAGCGCGGCCACCCCGGCGCGGAGGCGGGGCGCGGTCGCCACGTCGAGTTCGCCCTCGACGGTGACCACCGCCCCGGCCCCGGTGGTGCGGGTCGCGACGGAGAACGGGGTGCCGGTCACGCTCGATCGCCTCCGGGAAGCGGGATGCTCAGCGCCAGCAGCGCCGTGTCGTCCTCGACGCCGTCGCCGAAGCCGGCGAGCAGGCCGGTCACCGCCGTGATCACCGCCGGTGCCGTCGTCGGCGCCAGGCCGGTCAGGTGCGTCCGCAGCTGCTCTTCGCTGTAGCGGACGCGGCCTTGCGTGCGGGCTTCGGTCAGGCCGTCGGTGTAGAGCAGCAGAGTGTCGCCCGGGTTCAGGAAGACGTCCTCGGTGGCGAAGCGCGCCCGGGGCAGCGCGCCCACCAGCTGGCCGCCCGGGACGGGCAGGAACGCGGACGTGCCGTCGGCGCGGATCAGCAGCGCCGGCGGGTGGCCGCCGGTGGCCAGGGTGACCGCCGCGCCGTCCGCCCCGGGCCGGATGCGACCCTGGATGACGGTGCAGTAGCGCGGATCGGCGCCGCGGTACTCGTGGTGCAGCACGGTGTTGAGGCGGTCCAGCACGGTGGCCGGCTCGGGATCGTGCACCGCGGCGGCGCGCAGGGTGTAGCGCGCCAGCGACGTCACCACGGCCGCGGCGGCGCCCTTCCCGGACACGTCGCCGAGGAAGAACCCCCACGTGTCCCCGGTCAGCGGGAACAGGTCGTAGAAGTCGCCGCCGACCTCGTCGGCCGACGCCGGGTGGTAGTAGGCCGCGACCTGCACGCCGGGCACCTCGGCCAGGGCGGGCGGCAACAGGGTTTGCTGCAGCGTCCGCGCGAGCCGCTGCACCCGGTCGCGTTCGCGCTCGGCTTCTTCGCGCGCCCGCAGGAGTTCCTGCTCGTAGGCCCGCCGGTCACGGGCGTCGAAGATCGTGGTGCGGATCAGCTGCGCCTGCCCGTCCGTGCCGGTCTTGACCGTCGAGGTCACCAGCACCGGCAGCCGGCTCCCGTCGGCGGTCTTCAGCTCGAAGGCGACGCCGCCGAGCTCGCCCTGCATGCGCAGGAGCGGCGCGAAGTGCGTCTCGTGGTAGATCCGGCCGCCGACGGTGAGCAGATCGGCGAACCGGCGCCGGCCGACGACGGCGTCGCGCTCGTAGCCGAGCCAGCCGAGCAGGGTGGTGTTGATCTTCGCGATGGTGCCGTCGAGCAGCGTCGAGAGGTACCCGCAGGGGGCGTGCTCGTAGAGGTCTTCCGCGCTGTCCTCCAGCAGGGCCGAGAATTCCGGGGCCGCGCTCTCCCGACCACCCGGACCGGGGTGGTCTTCGCACATCACGGCCCGCTCACGAACGCCGTGATCGCGGCGGCCGTCGCCTCCGGCGCGCTGAGCTGCGGGCAGTGCCCGGTGGCGGCGAGCGTCACCAGGGTGCTGCCGTCGATCTGCTCGTGGGTGAACCGCCCCACCGCGGGCGGCGCGATGGCGTCGTTCTCGCACTCGAGGATCAGCGTGGGCACGGAAACCTTCGCCAGATCGGCCCGGTTGTCGGAGAGGAAGGTGACCCGGGCGAAGACGCGCGCGATCGCGGGATCGGTGCGGCAGAAGCTGTTCGTCAGCTCCTCGCCCAGCTCGGGGCGGTCCGGGTTGCCCATGATGACCGGCGCCATGGTCGCCGACCAGCCCAGGTAGTTCGACTCGAGCGAGTCGAGCAGTTCGTCGATGTCGGCCCGGCTGAACCCGCCGTGGTAGTCGCCGTCGTCGAGGTAGCAGGGCGACGGCGTGAGCAGCACCAGCTTCGCGAACCGGTCCGGTTCCCGGTTGACGGCCAGCACGGCGATCATCGCGCTGACCGAGTGGCCCACGAGAACGACGTCCCGCAGGTCGAGCTCGTGGCAGATGGCGAGGACGTCGTCGGCGTAGCCGTCGAGGCTGCCGTAGCGCTCGGGGGTCCAGGCGGAGAGGTCCGAGCGCCCCGCGCCGGTGTGGTCGAAGAGAACGACCCGGTACTGCTGCGCGAGTGCCGGGACGACGAGCCGCCAGAGGTTCTGGTCACAGCCGAAGCCGTGCGCGAGCAGCAGGGTGGGGCCGTCGTCCTGGCCGGTGACGGTCACGTTGTTCCTGGCACGCATGCTCACCGCGCACATCCTGCCACCCACCCCGCGGCCCTGCGTGCTGAGCAACGCAACCACGGTCAGCGGCGCCGCTGGGCGAAGCCGTCGAGCAGGCAGTCCAGGCCGAGCTCGAAGCGGCCGTCCGCCGTCAGGTCCGGCATGTCCGCAAGCCACGTCGCGAGCGAGTCGTCGGCCATCTCGGGTGCATACGCCTGCAGGTCCTCCGTCGAGCCGATGCCGAAACTTTCGAGCAGCACCAGCTCCCGGCTGACGCTCATCGCCGTTCCCGTCACGTAGTTGTCCAGCAGCGACGCATACGCGACGGCGGGGGACAGGCCGGCGCCGTCGAGCACTGACAGCAGGAAAGCCGTCCGCCGGAGGGTGTGCGGCCCGAACGGGGGCCGGCCGTCCACCAGCTCGGCGTACCAGCGGTGCCGCCCGATCATCGACCACAGGCTGAGCGCGAGCCCGCGCAGGTCGGCGCGCCAGTCGCCGCTGGGGGCGGCCGGCACCGCGACCTCGGCCGACACCGCGTCGAGCATCAGGTCGACCAGGCCGTCCTTGTTCAGTACGTACCGGTACAGCGACATCGGCGTCGACACGCCCAGCGCGTCGGCCACCGTCCGCATGGTCAGCGCGGCGACCCCGCCGGCGTCGGCGACCTCGATCGCCGTGCGCACCACCGCCGCGCGGGTGAGCGCGTTCTTCCGGCCCGGCGGCTCCGGGTGGTGCCAGATCAGCTGTGGCATGTCCGGAATATACAGCGTACATTCGGGTGTACGACGTACATTCCGATGGGGGGATGGATGCGGCTCAGGGGAATCAACTACGACACCGGCTTCGGCGGCGCGGTCGGCGACCGGTCGCGCCGGGACTTCGAGCCCGCGGTCGTGCGGCGGGAGCTCGAGATCATCGCGACCGACCTGCACTGCGACACCGTCCGGATCAGCGGCGACGATCCGAGCCGCCTCGCCCTCGCCGCGCACGCCGCGGTCGACGCCGGGCTGCGCGTGTGGTTTTCGCCGTTCCCGATGGACCTCACGCCGCCGCAGCTGACGCCCTACTTCGCGGAGTGCGCCCGGCGGGCGGAGGAGATCCGGGCGCGGGACCCGGAGACCGTGCTCGTGCTCGGCTGCGAGATGTCGTTGTTCTGCACCGGGTTCGTTCCCGGCGCCGTCCTCATGGAACGCCTGCGCAACGCGATGGACCCCGCTGCCTGGGCCGGGTTCGAGCACGAGTGGGACTTCGGCGCGATGCTGCGGGACCTCGTCGAGACCGCGCGGGAGCACTTCGGCGGCCAGGTCACCTACGCCGCCGGGGACTGGGAGGAGATCGACTGGACCGCGTTCGACTTCGCGGCCGTCGACCTGTACCGCTCGGCCGCCAACGCCGAGGACTTCGCCCGGCACGTGCGGGGCCACCTGAGCCACGGGAAGCCGCTGGTCGTCACGGAATTCGGCTGCTGCACCCACCGCGGCGCCGCCGACGCGGGCGGTAGCGGGTGGACGATCGTCGACTTCGAGGCCGAGCCGCGCGTGCTGAACGGCGACTACGTCCGCGACGAGGCCGGGCAGGCGGCGTACTTCACCGAACTGATGGACGTCTTCGAGGCCGAAGGGGTGCACGGCGCGTTCTGGTTCACCTTCGCCGGCTACGAATGCCCGTCCGATCCGGACCCCCGGCGCGATCTCGACCTGGCGAGCTACGGCGCCGTCAGAGTCCTCAATGGACAGAGCGGAACCGCGTACCCGGGGCTCGCCTGGGAACCGAAGGAGGTCTTCCGCGCGATCGCGGCCCGGTTCAGCCGCTGAGCGCGTCTTCCCGGGTGGTGGTGACGGCCAGTGCCTCGTGCAGGCCGGTCAGCCGGAGGGTGCGGTTGACGACGCCGTCCTCGGGGGCGACGACCCGGAGCCGGGTGGCGGTGCCGGCCGCGTGGCGCGCTTCGAGCAGCACCGTGATGCCGATGGACGCCAGGAAGGACACTTCGGACAGGTCGATCACCAGCACGTCCGGCTCGCCCGCGAGCGCGGCGGTGACGCCGTCGCCGAGGAGGGGTGCGCTGAGCAGGTCGACCTCGCCCGCGATCGCGAGCACGACCGCGCTGCCGGCGTCGTGGGCCGTCACGCGCAGGAGGTCCTGGGGGCGGACGCGGTTGCCGTCAGCGGTCACGATCACCCCTGGTCTGCATGCGCGGATCCCTTCTCTCGGTTCACTCCGGGTGGGTGGTACCCCGGGTGCCCGACGACGAAACATCCGGCAACGACCCGAACGGAGTCACCGCGCGGTGGAGCCGCCGAGCGGCATCGCGGGCAGGCCGAGCTTGCGGTGGTCCCAGGAGCGCGTCCGTTCGACGTCGAGGCGGACGGCGACCCGCTTGGTGAGCATGAACTCGACCATCGGGCGGACGTCTTCGCTGTACGGGCCGGTGTACCGCTCCCAGACGTTGACGCCGACGGCCCACAGCGTGTCCGGGTCGTCGACGATCGTGGCCCGGCCTTCGAGGGCGACCCCGCGCAGCGCGTCGTAGGTGTCGCCGGTCTCGATCAGCACGGTGGCGCGGCCGTCGCGGCGCAGGTTCGCGGCCTTCTGCGACTTGGCCTTGGTTTCGAACCACAGCACCCCGTCGAGCACGGCGTACCACATCGCGACGAGGTGCGGCTGGCCCGACGGCCCCAGGGTGGCGAGGGTCGCGACGCGCTGCTCGTCGAGGAACCGGCTGACCTCGTCCGCGGACATGACGATCTGCGCGCGCTGGTTCACCCGTGCTCCTCCGTGAGAGATAGTCCAGAATGAGACTATGTCTCAGAGTGAACCGGAAGGCCTGGCCGTCCGCAAGAGGCGGGCGACGAACGCGCGGATCGCCGCGTCGGCGGCCCGGCTGGCGGGACGGCACGGCGTCGCAGGGACAACGGTCGAGCACATCGCGGCGGACGCCGAGGTCGCCCGCGCGACCTTCTTCCGTTATTACGACACCAAGGAAAGCGCGGTGGCGGCGGGGATCACCGGCCCGTGGCTGACCCTGGTCACGGCGGCGCTCGCCCGGCAGCCGGCCGAGCTGGCGCCGAAGGAAGCGCTGGTGGCGGCGTTCGGCGAGCTCGCGGCGGAGTTCCCGGCCCACGAGGACGCGATCCGCGAGCTGGCCCGGCTGACCCGGACGTCGGCGACGCTGGCGGCGTGGACGGCGCAGACGTACCAGCGTTACGAGCGGGCCATCGCGGAGCTGCTGGCCCCGCGGTTCCGGGACGCGCCGGAGGGCGATCCGCGGCCCCGGATGCTGGCGGCCCTGGCGATGGCGGCGGTCCGCATCTCACTGGACGACTGGGTCGGCGGCGAGGGCCCGCTGCCGGACCTCATCGGCCGCGCGCTGGACGCGATCTCGGTGGCCGGGTAGGCGGCTCGCGTGAGTGGGGCCGCATCTCGCGTGGCTTGGGGATCGTATCTCGCATGGCTGGGGCGTAACTCGCGTGGCTTGGGGGCCGTATGTGGCATGGCTGGAGGTCGTATCTCGCATGGCTGGGGCGTAACTCGCGTGATCGGGGGCGTGTCTCGTGTGATTGGAGAGTCGACACGCGTGTCTGGAGGGACGACACGCGTGATTGGCGGGACGACGCGTGATTGGAGGGTCGACACGCGTGATTGGGGGGACGACACGCGTGATTGGGGGGACGACACGGGTGGGGTCAGATCAGGGGTTCGGCTCGGTAGTGGGCGATGCGGTCGGCCAAGCCCCGGGCTGCCGGGTCGCTCCGGTGGTGGGTGAGGAGGCGCTCGAGCGGGGCCAGGCGGTCCTTCGGGCGGACCGAGCCGACCGTCCCGGCCAGGTCGACCGCCTCCGCGCCGATCCGGGTGGCTTCGTCGACGTCGCCGCGGAGGGCGTGGTTCTGGGCCAGCATGATCAGCGTCAGCGAGCGGCTCCGGGCCATGTCGGCGCCGTACCGGTCGGCGGCCGCGGTCAGCTGGGTGATCGCCGCGCCGCTGTGGCGGGCCGCCACCGCGGTGGCCAGCTCGGTCAGGACCGTGCCGCGCATGGCCGCCATGTCCGTCTCGCGGAAGAACGCCTCCCACGGCCTCGGTTCCGGCCACGAGTCCGCCGTCGCGAACGCGGCCTCGGCCTCCTCCAGCCGGGTCAAGGCCGAGTGCTCGTCGCCGGCCATCGCGCACGCCCACGCCTCGTTCGCCGCGAGGATCGCCAGGGCCCGGCGGGAGTCCGAGCGCCGCGCCGCCGCCCGGCCGCGGGCGAACTCGGCCAGCGCGCCGTCAGCATCGTGGCGGTGCAGGTGCACGCGGCCGAGCCGGTAGTGGATGTTCGCGATCAGGCTCTCGTTGCCGGCCTCGGCCGCGATGTCGAGCGCGCGCTCGAAGCGGCGTCGCGCCGGCTCGTCGCGTCCGATGTCGAACTCCGTCCAGCCCAGCAGGTTGTGCACGTCGGCCAGCACGGTGTACAGCCTGGCCCGCAACGGATCCGGGACCGTTCCCCAGTGCAGCAGCACGCTCGCCGTCTTCACCACCTGGACGGCGTCCCGGCAGAACCCGCCGCCCTGCCGGTAATCCAGGGCCCGCAGAACTCCGACGGCCGCTTCCAGCTGGGCCACGTCGGTGTCTTCGATGCCGATCGGAAGCGGAAAGCCATCACCTGTCGTCGTCACCATGACCTCACCTCGCGCAGGAGCGCACGCATGGTCGGGTTACCGGCGCAGGGGGAATACCCAGGAGCGCCCGGAAAGAAACGGCCCTCACCCGGCAGGGGGGCGCAGGAACCGCGGGATCGGCAACCGGGCGCAGCCCGCCGAGCCGGCCGTCCGGCCGACGCCGCCGCGGTGAAGCCAAGCAGACCCGACGTTCCCGGGCTTGCCGACCGGGCCGAACCGAACGGATCACGCCGAGAGTAAGCGCTTTCTCGATGATCTATCGCCCGGCTGAACCGGTTCGACTGCTTCGAAAGTATCGGTACTTCCGGGGAAATCATTGCTGGTTGACGCCCGTCCGCGCGCGGACTTATCGTGCTTGAACCGATTCGGGGGCCCGCGAGTCCGGCCGCCGTCCGCTGCGGAGACATCACCTGCCCGGAACGGCCCCTTCGAAGGAGATCGGATGACCCTCTTGCGCACCGGCCGTCTCGCCACGGCGGCCCTGATCCTGGTGACCGTGGCCCTGCCCGCTCCGACGGCTTCGGCCGCAAACTCCCTCGGCATGCTGGGCGCGGACGTCTCGACCGTCCAGCGCGCGCTCGACCTCGGCGCCAAGTACACCGACGCGGCCGGGGTGGCCCGCGATCCCCTGGACATCCTGAAGGGCGCGGGCGTCAACTACGTGCGGCTGCGGGTCTGGAACAACCCGCGCAGCGGCTACAACAACAAGGCCAAGGTGCTGCAGTACGCCCGCGCGGTGAAGGCCAAGGGGCTCAAGCTCCTGGTCGACTTCCACTACTCCGACACGTGGGCCGACCCCGATACGCAGACCAAGCCCGCCGCTTGGGCGTCGCACGCCATCGGCCGGCTGCAAACCGACGTGTACGACTACACCTACGACCTCTGCACCGGCCTGAAAGCCCAGGGCACGACACCGGACAGCGTGCAGATCGGCAACGAGATCAACGTCGGCATGCTGTGGAACGACGGGAAGGTCGTCGACAACGACTTCACGAACCTCAGCCTGCTGCTCAAGGCCGGTTACAACGCCACCAAGGCGTGCAACGGCGGCACGCAGGTGGTCGTCCACACCGCCGACGCCGACAGCGACGCCCACGCCCGCTGGTTCTACGACGGCATCCGGGCGAAGGGCGTCCCGTGGGACATCACCGGCCTGTCCTACTACTGCTACTGGCACGGGACGATGGCGGCCATGGCCGGCGTGGTGTCCGACGTGCGGTCCCGGTACGGCAAGCCGGTCGTCCTCGCCGAAACGGCCTACCCGTACACCACGGCCAATGACGATGGCACCCCGAACGTCGTCTCGGCCGCGCAGCCGTGCGCGGGGTACCCGGCCACCCCGGCCGGGCAGGCGGCGAACTTCACCGCGGTCCAGGACACCGCCCGCGCGGCCGGCGCGATCGGCGTCTTCTACTGGGAACCCACCTGGTACGCGGTGACCGGCAACGGCTGGGACCCGGCCGACCTCGCCGGGTCCGGCAACGGCTGGGAGAACCAGGCCGTCTTCGACCGCTCCGGCCGGTTCAACGCCCAGGTTCGGTGGCGAGCGTGAAAACGCTTTCTCAAACCGTGGGGCAGCGAGCTTAACGTTCAGCAGATTGGCCGGTTTCTGTCTCGTGGCCGGTGTTCCGCCCGAGGTCCGCGTGTTACCGTGGGAGCGCTCCCAGCCTGAAACTTTCCTGTCGAGTGGTTCTCCAGGAGGTCGGTAATGAACTGGCGATTCTTCCGCGCGCTCGTGGCCGGCCTGCTGCTGGCCGCCTGCGCCGTCGTGGCGCCGGCCGGGCCCGCCGTGGCCCGAGCGGCCGCGCCCACGCGGGTGATGGCGCTGGGTGACTCGATCACCGGGTCGCCCGGCTGCTGGCGGGCGCTGCTGTGGAAGCACCTCCAGGACACCGGCCACCCGGACGTGGACTTCGTCGGCACCCTGCCCCCGCAGGGCTGCGGCTTCACCCACGACGGTGACAACGAGGGCCACGGCGGATTCCTCGCCACCGGGATCGTCCGGGACAACCAGCTGCCCGGCTGGCTGTCGGCGACGCACCCGGACATCGTCCTGATGCACCTGGGCACCAACGACGTCTGGAACAACATCCCGGCGAGCACGATCCTCGACGCCTACACCACGCTGCTGGGCCAGATGCGGGCCGCGAACCCGGCGACCAAGCTGATCATCGCGAAGATCATCCCGATGAACCCCGCCAACTGCGCCGCCTGCGGCCAGCGGGTCGTCGACCTGAACAACGCCATCCCCGGCTGGGCGCAGGCACACTCGACGGCCGCGTCGCCGATCACCGTCGTCGACCAGTGGACCGGGTTCGACACCGCGGCCGACACCGGTGACGGCGTGCACCCGAACAACACCACCGGCATCCAGAAGATGGAGAGCCGCTGGTACCCGGCGCTGGTGGCCGCCCTCGGCACCGACACGCCCGCCGCGACCGGCCTGCACGTCGACGGCACCCGGATCCTCGAGGGCAACGGAAGTCCGTTCGTGATGCGCGGGGTGAACCATGCGTACGTCTGGTACCCGAGCCAGAGCCGGGCCTTCGCCGACATCAAGTCCTTCGGCGCCAACACGGTCCGGGTCGTCCTCGGCAGCGGGCAGAGGTGGGGACCGACGCCGGCCGCCGAGGTCACCAGCGTCATCGGGCAGTGCAAGCAGAACCGGCTGATCTGCGTCCTGGAGGTGCACGACACCACCGGGTACGGCGAACAGAGCGGCGCCGCCACCCTCGACCAGGCGGCGAGCTACTGGATCAGCGTCGCCAGCGCGCTGAAGGGCCAGGAGGACTACGTCGTGATCAACCTGGGCAACGAGCCGTTCGGCAACGACCAGCAGGTGAGCGCGACCTGGCCGGCGGCGACGGGCAACGCGGTCAAGCGGCTGCGGGCCGCCGGGCTGACGCACCTGCTGATGGCCGACGCGCCGATGTGGGGCCAAGACTGGCAGAACATCATGCGCGACAACGCGGGCACGGTGTTCGCCGCCGACCCGCAGCACAACACCGTCTTCTCCATCCACATGTACGGCGTCTACGACACCGCGGCCGAGATCAACGCCTACTTCGACGCCTTCCGCACCGCCGGGCTGCCCCTGGTCGTCGGCGAGTTCGGGAACATGCACACCGACGGCAACCCGGACGAGGACACCATTATGGCCCAGGCGCAGGCCCGCGGCCTCGGCTACCTCGGCTGGTCGTGGAGCGGCAACAGCAGCGACGTCGCCTACCTCGACATGACGAACAACTTCGACCCGGCCGGCCTGACGACCTGGGGCCAACGGTTCCTCACCGGCACCGACGGCGTCCGCCAGACGTCGAAGGAAGCCACCGTCTACGGCGGCGGCCAGGCGGACACCCAGGCACCGTCCGTTCCGGGCACCCCGGCCGTGTCGGGCGTGACTTCGAGTGGTGCCACGCTGAGCTGGACGGCTTCGACCGACGACGTCGGCGTCACTGGCTATGACGTCCTCCGCGCGCCGGGGGCGAGTGGTGGGACGTTCGCGGTGGTGGGTTCGACGGCGACGACGTCCTACACCGACAGCGGGCTGGCCGCTTCGAGCACGTACCGGTACCAGGTGCGGGCCAGGGACGCCGCCGGCAACGTCTCGGCCGCGTCCGGTGCCGCGTCGGTGACGACGAGCGCGGGTGGCGGGGCCGGTGGGTGCAAGGTCGCCTACTCCGCCTCGAACTGGGGCGGCGGCAACGGGTTCACCGCCAACGTCACCATCACGAACACGGGCACCGGTGCGCTCACCGCCTGGACACTGGCGTTCACCTTCGCCGGCGGCCAGCAGGTGACCCCGCCCGGCTGGGGCGCCACCTTCGCCCAGTCCGGCGGTGCCGTCACCGCCAAGAACCTGAGCTGGAACGGTTCGCTGGCGCCGAACGCCTCGACCGGCATCGGCTTCAACGGCACCTACACCGGCGCGAACCCAGCACCGACGGCGTTCACGCTCAACGGCAGCGCCTGCACGACCGGCTGAGTCCATTCGGGACGGAAAGCTCGTCCCGCACCGAACCCGGAACGGAGAAACCATGCGTGACTTCGGCAAGCGGCTGGTCTTCGCCGCCACCGGCCTGGCCGTGGCCGGGCTACTGCCCGCCCCGGCCGCCGGCGCGGCCGCCGCGCCGCAGCTCGACCGGCTGAACCGCGGGGTGGTCAGCGTCCACACCGCACAGGGCAACGCCGTCGGCTGGCGCCTGCTGGCCGGCGACCCGGCCGGCGTGGCGTTCAACGTCTACCGCGACGGCGCCAGGGTGACCGCGAACCCGGTCAGCGGGCCGACGAGCTTCGTCGACGCGGGCGCGCCCGCCGGGGCCCGGTACACCGTGCGGGCGGTCGTCGGCGGCGTCGAGCGGATGTCCACCTTCGCCGCGGAGGACTCGCTGACCTTGGAAAGCGGGGTCGCCGCGAGCACCCGGGACGTCCCGATCCAGCCGCCGTCCGGGGGCACGACACCGTCCGGGGAGAGCTACACCTACACCGCGAACGACGCCAGCGCCGGTGACCTCGACGGCGACGGCCAGTACGAGCTCGTGCTGAAGTGGGACCCGACCAACTCGAAGGACAACTCGCAGTCGGGCTACACCGGCAACGTCTACGTCGACGCCTACCGGCTCGACGGCACCCGCCTCTGGCGGATCGACCTCGGGCGCAACATCCGCGCCGGTGCGCACTACACGCAGTTCCAGGTCTTCGACTACGACGGCGACGGCAAGGCCGAGGTGGCGATGAAGACCGCCGACGGCACCCGGTCGGGCACCGGCCAGGTGATCGGCAGCGCGAGCGCCGACTACCGCAACTCCAGCGGGTACGTCCTGTCCGGCCCGGAGTTCCTGACCGTGTTCAACGGCCAGACCGGTGCCGCGGCGTCCACGGTGAACTACGACCCGCCGCGCGGCACGGTGTCGTCGTGGGGCGACAGCTACGGCAACCGCGTCGACCGGTTCCTCGCCGGCACGGCCTACCTGGACGGCTCCCGCCCGAGCTTGATCATGAGCCGCGGCTACTACACCCGGACCGTGATCGCCGCCTGGGACTTTCGCAACGGCGCGCTGACCAAGCGGTGGACGTTCGATTCGAACTCGGCCGGCTCGCAGTACACCGGCCAGGGCAACCACCAGCTGGCCATCGCGGACACCGACGGCGACGGCCGCGACGAGATCGTCTTCGGGGCGATGGCCATCGACGACAACGGCAGTCCACTGTGGAACACCCGCAACGGCCACGGCGACGCGATGCACGTCGGCGACCTGATCCCGGCGCGGGCCGGCCTGGAAGAGTTCAAAGTGGACGAAGACAAGTCCAAGCCCGCCGCCTGGATGGCCGACGCGAGGACCGGCCAGATCATCTGGCAGAACGCCTCCTGCACCTGCGACAACGGCCGCGGCGTCTCGGACGACATCTACGCCGGCAGCCCCGGCGCCGAGTCGTGGTCGTCCGCGGTGTCCGGGTTGCTGAACACCAGCGGACAGAACATCGGGCGCAAACCGTCGTCGGCGAACTTCGTCATCTACTGGGACGGCGACGCCCAGCGCGAGCTGTTGGACGGAACTCATATAGACAAGTACGGCACCGGCGGCGACACCCGGCTGCTGACCGCCTCGGGGGTGCACGCGAACAACGGCACGAAGAGCACGCCGTCGCTGCAGGCCGACTTGTTCGGCGACTGGCGCGAGGAGGTGGTCTGGCCGACGTCGGACAACCGCGCGCTGCGGATCTATTCGACCACGGACGCGACGAGCATCTCGCACGTTTCGCTGATGCAGGACCGCCAGTACCGGGAGGCCGTCGCATGGCAGAACACGGCGTACAACCAGCCACCGCACGCCAGCTTCGCGCTCGCCCGGTGACGGCGGTGGCCCGCGCCGAGATCAACTAGGGTGGGCGGTGCCCTGGGGGAAGGCGAGAGCGAGGAGCGGCCGTGCCCACACTGACCGAATTGCCCCGGTGGACGATTCGGACCTCCGGCGACCAGGCCACCTTCACGCCCACGGGCCACGAAGCCGGCGCACCCGGGATGCCGCGCGGACTGGTCCTGCGCGAGGAAGACCTCCCCGGCTTCGCCAAGGCGCTCGGCGAGGTGATGAAGCTGCCGACCTACTGGACGGCACGCGCCCGGGCGGGCCGGCTCGCGCTCGACGGCGAACCGGCCTGGTCGGCGCCCCGGCGCGACCCGGTGGACGGCTTCGTCCACGTCGACGGCCCGTGCCACGGCTCGGGTGACTCCTTCACCGTCGACCTGGCCGACGTCCGCGCCCTGCGGGTCCGGATCGCCGCCTACCTGCACCAGCGGGGGTTCGAGGCCCGGTCCGGCGGGTAGCCCGGAGGCACCCGCGGGGACAGGGAGACGACATGGCCATCCGGCTCGGCAGCACCGTGCTCAACTGCACCGACCTCGACACGATGACCCGCTTCTGGTGCGCGGCGCTGGACCTCGAGCCGTCCTCCGAGGACGACGGCTTCCGCCTGCTGCGCGGCCGGTACGTCAACCTCTCTCTGCAGCGGTCCTCGACGCCGGTGTCCGCGCGCGACCAGATGCACCTGGACCTCTACACCGACGACCAGCGGCACGAGGTCGACCGGCTGATCGGCCTGGGCGCGCGGTTCGTGCGGCACGTCGACGACGATCCGGCCGACGACTGGGTCGTCCTCGCCGACCCGGAAGACAACCTGTTCTGCGTCTGCGCGAAACCGGCGGAGGAGGTCCGCGACCCCGCGGCCCGGACAGGTGCCGGCCCGGCAGCGTAGTCTCGGTCTGTGCCGATGCCGACCGAGCGGGACAGCAGACCTCGCGACCACGTGTGCCGGGGATACCGGCGGCGCGGCGAATTCGTGTCCCACGCGCAGGAGTTCCTGGCCGAAGGGCTGGCCGCCGGCGAGCGGGTGCTCTACGTCGCCCCTGGTGACGAGGCCGCGCTGACCGGGCAGCTGCGGGCGGACGAGCGCTGCGACGAAGGCCTGGACAGTGGCGCGGTCCAGGTCGCTTCGGTCGACGCGACGTACGCCATGGGAGCCGTCGTCGACCCCGCCGGCCAGGTCGAGCTCTACACCGCGGCGACCTCCGACGCGCTGGCGGCCGGGTTCACCGGGCTGCGGGTCGCGGCCGACGTGACGTCGCTGGTGCGCACCCCGGCCCAGGTGGACGCCTTCGCCCGCTACGAGCACCTGGTGGACCACTACATGGCCGGCCACCCGATGTCGGCGATGTGCGGCTACGACGTGGCCGAGCTCGGGGGCGACGTCGTCGCGCAGCTGGCGTGCATGCACCCCACCGACTACGACGGCGGGACCCGGTTCCACCTGCACGGCCACGCGCGCGGCGGCAGCGCCGCGGCGCTCGACGGGGAGCTGGACCTGGAGTCTCGCGGGAGCTGGCCGCTGGCGCTGGAGCGCGCCGGCCTTCGGTCCCAAGGAGGAACGATCGCCATCGACGCCGCCGGTCTCGACTTCGTCGACCACCGCAGCCTGATCGCGCTGGCCGACTACGCCGAGCGGCACGCCGCCACGGTGGTCCTGCGGACGAAGCTGTCCACGCCGGCGCGGCTCGTGGACCTGCTGGACCTGCCCGGCGTGCGCGTGGAGCGTGCCGCATGAACGTCCAGGGCTACGACCACGCCGCCGTCCACTACAGCGGCGACGAGGACCTGCTCGCCGTCGCCGTGCCCTTCCTGGAAGGCGGGCTGGCGACCGGCGAACCGACGCTGGTGTCGCTGGAGCCGGAACGCGCCGAGCTGGTGCGCGCCGCCCTGCCGTCGTCGGCGCGGGTGGAGTACCTGTCCACCAGCGACCTGTATGCGCGGCCCGCCGCGGCGATCCGTTCCTACCGCGAGCTGCTGGCCGGTTTCGTCGCCGGTGGCGCGGCCGGGATCCGCATCTTCGGCGAGATCCCGCAGGCGGCGATCGACACGTCGTGGGACTGGTGGGCCCGCTACGAGGCGGCGGTCAACCACGCCTACGGCGAGTTCCCGCTGCGCAGCATGTGCGCGTACGACACCCGGACGACGCCCCGCCACGTCCTCGACGACGTGGCCCGCACACACCCCTTCGTCGCCACCGCCGGCGGCGGGCACCGGACGAACACCGGCTACGTCGACCCGCTGTCGTTCCTGGCCGACCCGCGGCCGATGGCGCCGCTCCCGATCGAAGGCACCGCGCCGCTGGCCGAGCTCGCCGACCCGCGGCCGTCGGACGCCCGCCGGGCGGTGCTGGCCACGGCGCCGGTGGACCTGCCCGCGGACGAGGTGGACGACCTCGTGCTGGCGGTCAGCGAGATCGTGGACAACGCGCTCCGCCACGGCCGCCCGCCGGTCCGGGTGCGGATCTGGGCCGGCGCCGGGCAGATGGTCGTTTCGGTGCACGACACCGGGCCCGGGCCGGCCGATCCGTTCGCCGGGCTGCTGCCGGCGGACCGGAGCATCGGCGGCCGCGGGTTGTGGATCGCGCACCAGGTCTGCAGCGAGGTGACGCTGCACCGGGACGAGACCGGCTTCACGGCTCGTCTCACCGCGGGCCGTCCCTGGTGACGGCGGTTCAGGCGCAGCGCGGCTGGCCCGGGCAGCTCCGCAGCAGCTTGACGATCGGCGCGGCCGGGATCGTCCCATCCGGTGCCGGCATCCCCTGCGGCCAGGAGATCGACAGCGCGACCGCCGAAGAATTGTTGCGGTAGTTCGTCTCCAGCAGCGTCCGGTCCGCGTTCACCGTGTTCACCAGGTCGTACGTCCCGGTCGGGACGCGGGTGATGTCCAGCCACTGGAAGTCCACGGTGAACTTGTAGTCGTCGCCCGACCCGACCGAAATGCCTTCGAGCACTTCCAGGGCCGTGGGTTCGTGGTGCCGGCACATGTTTTCGCGCAGGGTCGCGGCGAGGTCGGCGTCGGGTCCGGTGTCGCCCGGGACGTGGGCCAGCAGGCCGGCGTCGTGCACCTCGAACCGGTCGCCGAGGCAGAAGCCGTTCTTGCGGTCGGTGACCACCGTCTTGCCCTGCCGGGAAACCAGCGCGAAGTGCTCGAAGTTCATCAGGTGCCAGTGCTGGTGGGCGAGCGCCGGTTCGTAGTACGTGAACGCGCCGGTGGCCCGCTGCGCCGCCGCGTAGCTGCCCGGGATGGCCCCGTTCGTGCCGGTGCGCAGCGCCTGCCGGACCGTCATGTTCGGCTGCCGGGTGTTGTCGCGACGGCCGTACAGCAGGAGCGGCCCGTCGCCGACGTTCTCCTCCGCGCTGGTGAACCGCAGCCGGACGGCCTTCGCCGCCGACGGCGCGACGCAGGGGCCGTTGGGCGCGGCCGGGTCGATCACCAGGCAGACGTCCCAGGCCGTGCACAGCGGGAGGAGGCCGGCACTGCCGCCGGCGCACCCCGGCGGGGCCTGGCGGAGGTCGGGGAGGAGGAAGTCCGGCCCGGTGTCGGCGCGGGGAGCGGAGGCGGAAACGGTGGTGGCGAGGGCCACGAGCGCCAGTACCGCGAATTTCTTGAGCAAGAGCGGGCCGTCCTGTCCGGTATTCCGATCGCGGTCATTCTAGGGCGTCCGCAATTCCACCGGGCGACACCGTGTCGTCACACGATCGACTGAGTGTCCCGCGGTTTCCCGGTTCCGGTCAGTAGCGTGCGGCGAACTCCCCGCCCGAAAGGACCGCACCGCATGTCGACGACCACCGCAGATTTCCGTGGAGCCGGCTCGCCGGCCGTGGAGCCCGCCGGAACCGGGGGCATCACACTGGTCTGCGGCACGCGGCCGGAACTGATCAAGCTCGCGCCGCTGATGCGGGTGTTCGGCGACGAGTGCGCCGTCGTCTACACGGGACAGCACTACGACCGCTCGCTGTATTCGCGCATCCGCGCGGATCTGCCGCCGTCCGACCGGTTCCACGAGCTCGGCGTGGGCGCCGGCCGCCGCGGCGGACAGCTCGGCCGGACGATCAGCGCGGTCGACGAGGTCCTGGCGGACCGGCCCGGCCGGGCGGTGGTCGTCCAGGGCGACACGACGTCGGCGCTCGCCGGCGCGCTGGCGGCCAACGCGCACGACCTCCCGCTGGTGCACGTCGAGGCCGGGCTGCGCAGCCACGACCGGGCGATGCCGGAGGAGCACAACCGGGTGCTGATCGACCACCTCGCCGACCTGTGCTGCGCGCCGACCGAGCTCAACCGGGCCCACCTGCTGGCGGAAAACGTGCCGGACGAACGGATCACCGTCACCGGCAACACCGTCGTCGAAGCACTGCAGGCCGCCCTTCCGTCCACAGAGGACCGACGGGCGGTGCTGTCGGCCCGCGGCCTGGAGCGCGACCGGTTCGTCCTGGCGACGATCCACCGCCCGGAGAACGTCGACGACGCCGCGCGGCTGGCGGTGATCCTGCACGAGCTGGGCCGCCTGCCGCTGCCGGTGGTGTTCCCGCTGCACCCGCGCACGGCCAAGAGCATCGACCGGTTCGGGTTGCGGCACCTGCTGGAGCCGCTGGTCGAGCTGGAGCCCCAGGCCTACCCGGCGTTCCTCGCGCTGGCCGCGGAGGCGGCGGTGCTCGTGTCGGACTCCGGTGGCATCCAAGAGGAAGCGAGTGTCCTCAAGCGACCGGTGGTGGTGGTCCGGCGCAGCACGGAGCGGCCGGAGATCGCCGGCACGTTCGGCACCAGGGTGCTCCCCGGGCCGGGCATCGGCGCGGAGGTGGCCCGCTGGCTCGACGACGTGGCCGCCCACCGCGAGCGCCTCCACCACCTCCCGTCCCCGTACGGCGACGGATCCGCCGCCACCCGCATCGTGACGGCCCTCGCCGCCCTCCTCGATCAACGAGCGGGCTGATCCGCCCGCGGCCGTGTCGTCCGCCCAGGTACGCGTGTCGTCCATCCAGGTACGCGTGTCGTCCGCCCGCGTGGACGACACGCGTACTCAGCTGGACGACACGCGTACCCCGGTGGACGACACGGCGGGGCTCGATCAGCGGGCCGGGGCGGCCGCGGGCTGGTCCGCCAGCAGGGAGACCACGTCGTTGGCCAGGCGGACGCTCGAGTTCCAGCTGGTGACGTCGGGGTAGACGTGTGCGGTGGTGGCCAGCAACAGCCCGGTCCCTTCCACGGTCACCGCCGGGCGCTGGGCCAGGTACCCCAGCGGGTACACCGGTTCCACGAACGGTGCCTTGAAGACCCGGACCTCCTCGACGTCGTCCGCGGCGAGCTGCGGGTACAGCTGTCGCAGCTGCGCCGTCCAGCGCGCGGCGATCGCCGTGTCGTCGTCGCGGTACAGCGGGGAGCCGCGGTCCGTGTAGTGCATGACGTACACCAGGTGGCGGCCGTCGTGCGCGCCGGCCAGTGCGGACATCGCCACGACGCCGTCGAACTCCGTGCCCGAGTGCAGCACCGGTGTCCAGTAGTGCTCGGTGACCGGCTTCCGGAGGAAGAACACGCCGTTGACCACGCCCTGGTAGGGCAACTCCACCTGGGGCAACCGGGCCGCGAGCGCGTCGTCGGCGATGCGCCGCAGCAACGGCAGCGGCACCGTCGAGATCACGTGGTCCGCTTCCAGGACCTCACCGTCGGCCAGGGTGAGGACCGAACGGCCGTCGCTGCTGCTCAGCCGCCGGACGGGCGTCGACGTGCGCACCACCCCGCCCTCGCGCGAAATCGACGTCCGCAGGGCGTCGATGATCGCCTTGTAGCCGCCGTCCGGGTAGCCGCGGGTGGCGACGTTGCGCTCGCGGCCGAGCCGCTGCCACAGGTACAGCGCCGGCACGTCCCCGAACGACGGCCCGAACTTCGAGCCGAACATCGGCGCGAAGAGCCGCTCCCAGACGACGTCGCCGTAGAGCCGGCGCAGCCAGTCCTCGGTGCGGAGCGTGTCGAGGTCGCGGCCCTGCCCCAACCGCCGCAGCAGCAGCGAAACCACGCCGAAGCGCACGCGGTCGTGCAACCTCAGGGGGGAGAAGCGGAGCAGGTCGAGCGGGGAGTTGAACGCGTGGTGGCGGCCGTCGACGACCATGCCCATCGTCGTCTCCCGCCACCGCACCGCGTCCCGCAGGCCGACTTCGCCCAGCAGGGCCAGCAGGCTGGCGTCCGACGGCATGATGCAGTGGTAGAAGCGCTCGATCCACCGGTCGCCGTGGGCGAAGAACGTGCCCAGGCCGCCGAGCTGGTCGCTGCTCTCCAGCAGGGTCACGCGGGTGCCGCGGCGGGCGAGGCGGTGGGCGGCGGCGAGGCCGCAGATGCCGCCGCCGATCACGGCGACGTGCGGGGAGTCGGGAGAGGTCACCGGGTCACAGCTTCCGGTAGGGCGCCGGGCTGAGCCGGTCGCGGGCGAGCAGTTTCAGGTATTGCACGACGGTCCGCCGCAGCTTCAGCTTGCTCGGCCCCTGCTTGCGGTCGTACCGCAGGGCCAGCGGGACCTCGGTGATCACCGGGCGGCAGTGGCGCAGCTTGAGCAGCAGCTCCACCATGCAGGCGAACCCCTGCTCCTCGATGAGCCGCTCGCCCCAGTGCGCCGACGCGCGCGCCAGCAGCGACGCCCGGTAGGCGCGGTAGCCGCTGGTGAAGTCCCGGACGCCGTCGACGTCGAGGGCGCGGTGGAACAGCTGGGCCGCGCCGCGCGAGAGCAGCCGCCGCCCGAACGGGGCGGTCCGGTCGTCGCCGCCCGGGACGAACCGGGAGCAGATGGCGACGTCCGCGCCGGCGGTGATCTCCGCCTGCAGCGCGCGGATCAGGGCCGGGTCGTGCGTGTCGTCGGCGTCCATCACGACGACGACGTCGTCGGGGCCGGCCTCCTCCAGCGCCGCCCGGAGCCCGGACTGCACCGCGCGGCCGAGCCCGAGGTTCACCAGGTGCCGCACGACGCGGACGTCGAGCCCGCCGTAGCCGGCTTCGGCCACCGCGACGGTGGCGTCGGCCGAACCGTCGTCGACGACCCAGACGGTGACCTCTTCGGTGCGGGCCACGTCGGCGAGCCGGTGCAGCAGCGGCGGCAGGGACGCTTCTTCGTTGAACGCGGGCAGCACGACGTGCGCCCGCCCGCCGGTCCGGGCCCCGGTGGGATCCGGTCCGGCGCGGTCCGGTTCGGACAGTGTGGCCAGGGTGGTCTCTTCGCGTGCCACGGTTCCCCTTGTCTCGTCTTTGCGCATCACCCGGCCGGAATCGGGTTTCGTGCGGCCGTCGAGTCCTATTCGGCTATGTTGTGTGGTTTCTTTAGTGGCCCCGGAAGTCCCTCGGAAGGATGCGCGTCATCAGGATTACTTGGTGTTCCCGAAAATCACTGGATCGGGTTGATGGGGCGCCCCGATCGAGTGCATTTCCGGGGATGCGCGAAAAAATTCACCCGATCGAGCCGGTGGTGCCTCGAATGGCTGAGTCGTGAAGAAAGCGAGAATGGAATCCTCATGTCAAGTAGAGGTCGAGACCGGTGACTGAACTCAGAGACACGGTCGTCACCGAAGCGGTGCCGGCGCAGCGGCGCGTCCGCACGGGCGACCGGCCGCGCGACGCCGTCCGCTCCCGCCCGCTCCTCGCCCGGGTCAACGCCGTGGCCGTGCTGCTCGTCGCCGTCGACGGCGCCGCCTGGCTGACGGCGGTGCTGCGGACCGGCCCCGGCCCGGCGTGCGCGGCGGCGACCGCCGTGGCCCTCGCCGGGGCGCGCGTGGCCGGCCGCGTCCACCGCCGCCGGCTCTGGCTGTCCTGGCTGCAGGACCTCCCGCGTTCGGTCACCGCCACCGCACTGGCGTTCGCGCTCGTCACCGGGTTCGGGCTGGTGGCCGGGGTGGACGGCGACGACACGGCCCGGATGCAGGAGGTCGTGCTGTGCTTCGCCGTGCTCAGCGAGGCCGTCCGCCCGGCCGTCTTCGCGTTCGGCCGGTGGGGGCGGCGACGGCTGCGGCGCTGCGACCGGGCCGTCGTCGTGGGGTCCGGCCGGATCGGCGGCGAGCTGGTCCGCACCATGCTGGAGCACCCCGAATTCGGGCTGCTGCCGGTCGGCGTGGCGGCGTCCGGCCGGGAGCCGGTGCCGTCCGGGCTGCCGGTCGAGCGGATCGACGACGACCTCACCGGGGCCATCACCCGGCTGCGCGCGGGCACGGTGGTCCTCGCCCCGGCCGACGACCGCGACCACGCGATCGTCGACGCCGCCATCACCGCCCACCGCCTCGGGTGCGTCACGCTGGTGCTGCCGCACCTGTTCGAGCTCTGCCCGGACGGCCCGGGGGTCGACCGCCTCCGCAGCTACCCGCTGGTGTGGCTGGGCGGCGCGCCGACCCGGCGGCCGAGCTGGTGGGTCAAGCGCGCGGTCGAGACGGCGCTGGCCGCGGCCGCGCTCGTCGTCCTCGCCCCGGTCATCGCGGTCTGCGCGCTCGCGGTCGCGGTGGAGAGCGGGTTCCCGGTCTTCTTCCGGCAGGTGCGGGTCGGGATGGACGGCGGCACGTTCGTCCTGTTCAAGCTGCGCAGCGTCCGGCAGGCCGCCGTCGACGATTCGCAGACGCGCTGGTCGGTCGCGGGGGACCACCGGGTCGGCCCGGTCGGCCGCTTCCTGCGCCGGTCCTCTTTGGACGAATTGCCGCAGCTGTGGAACGTCGTGCGCGGTGACATGTCGCTGGTCGGCCCGCGGCCCGAGCGGCCGGTGTTCGTGCACGAGTTCTCCGCCGTCCACGACCTGTACTGGGCCCGGCACCGGGTGCCGACCGGGTTGACCGGGCTGGCGCAGGTGCACGGCCTGCGCGGGGACACCTCGATCGCGGACCGGGCGCGCTACGACAACTACTACATCGCGAACTGGTCGTTGTGGCTCGACGTCAAGATCATCATCCTCACGGTGGGAGAACTGCTGTGCCGAAGGCAACGCTGATCCGCCGTCGCCCGGCGGCGTCCTGGACGGCCACGGTGGTGCTGCTGGCGAGCTGCCTGGCCGGCTGCGTCGCCAGCTCGGCGCAGGAGCTCGCCGCGCCGCCGCCGAAGCCCCTGGCGCCCTGCGCGTGGTGGTACGGGATCGGCCAGCCGCCGACGGCGCAGGAGATCGAGCTGGCGGCCAAGCGCTACCAGGTCGTCGTGCTCAACGCCGACCAGGGCGCGGCCATGCGTCGGCTGCACCAGCTCAACCCGCGGGTGAAGGTACTGGTGTACAAGGACCTGTCGAGCACGCGCAACTACCCGGGCGCGGTCGACAGCGGCCAGGACGCGGTGTTCCTGCCGAGCGGGATCGGGTACGTCGCCGCGCAGGAGCACCACCCGGAGTGGTTCGCCCAGGACGTCAACGGCCGCCGGATCGAGTGGCAGGGCTACCCGAAGCACTGGCAGATGACGGTGTGGAACCCGGACTACCAGAAGGCCTGGACCGACGCCGTCGTCACGGAAGTGAAGCGGGAGGGCTGGGACGGCGTGCTCGCGGACAACGACTTCAACTCCCTGAGCCACTACTCGTCGGCGGTGCTCGCGGGCACGGCGAACGTCACGGAGACCGACCGCAAGCTCCGCGACGGCCTGGACGCGTTCCTGGCCAAGGCCGGCGACGCGCTGACGAACGCGGACAAGCTCCTGGTGCCCAACGTGTCCGAGACGCACCTGGTGCCGGGCCGCTGGACCGCGCACTCCCGCTTCGGCGGCGCGATGGAGGAGAACTTCGGCTTCCGCGAGAACGGCGGTACCGGCGGCCTGCTGACTTTCCGCGGCAACGAGTTCCAGGAGCTGCGCGCGCAGGCGGCGCTCGGCGAGTCCCTGCTGCTGCTGGTGACGCGGACGCACAATGCGCGTGAGGAGCGGTCCGGTTACGCGAGCGCGGCGTTGCTGGCGGGCCCGCGCACGTGCTGGACCCGCGCGACGACGGACGACTACCGCGACCCGGAGTGGTCGACCCTGCAGGATTCCGGGCTCGGCGAAGCGGTCGACGCGGCGAGCCGGCTGCCCAACGGCGTCTGGAGCCGGACGTTCACCAACGGCTGGGTCGCGGTCAACCCGACGGCCTCCAGCCAGACGGTGGTCCCCCCGGAGGGCCTCGTCAAGCCCGGCGCACCCCCCTCACCCACCCCGACTTCGTCCCCCACTTCCGCACCCACCGCCACGTCCACCCCGGCCCCACCCCCGCTCACCCTCGAAGCCGCGGACGCGGTCGTCCTGGTCGACCCGCAGCAGCTGGTGAAGCGAGGAGCCTGGCGAGTCACCCGCGACGAGTTCCGAGTCGGCCGCCTCTGGGCCCGCTAACCCGTGTCGACCCCCCAATCACGCGTGTCGACCCCCCAATCACGCGTGTCGACCCCCCAATCACGCGTGTCGACCCTTTAATCACGCGTGTCGACTCTCCAGTCACGCGAGTCCGGTGTCCGGAGGGTCATCACGCGTGATTGAAGGGTCGACACGATGTCGTCAGCTTCTCGTAGAGGGCGAGGTGACGGCGGGCGCAGGACTCCGGGCGGTAGCAGGCGTGGGCGCGTTCGGCGAGGAGACGGCCGAGCCGGCCCGGGTCCGGTTCGGCGAACAGGGCGCGTAGGCGCGCGGCCAGGGCCGGGACGTCGCCCGGCGGGGCCAGGAACGCGGGGCCGCCCGGGACGTCGAGCATCGCGGGGACGCCGCCGGTGGCCGTCGCCAGGACCGGCTTGCCCGCGGCCATCGCTTCGGCCACCACCAGCGGCTGTTGCTCCATTGTGGACGGCAGGACCAGCGCGTCGGCGGACGCCAGCAGCGCCGGGACGTCCGGCCGGAAGCCGAGGAACGTCACGCGCCCCGCCAGCGGCTCCTGCCGCGCGACCCGCTCCGCCGCCGCCCGCTCCGGGCCGTCGCCGACCACCGTCAGCCGCGCGTCGGGCGGCAGCACGCCCGGCAGGGACAACGCCGCCAGCAGGTCGAGCAACCCCTTGCGCTCCACCAGAAGCCCGGCGAAGACGAGGTGCCGCACCGGACCCCGCGGCGGGGACGGCGAAGCCTCGGCGACGCAGTTGTCGACGTGCACGATCCGCCGCTCGGGCACCCGCAGGCGACGGCGCAGGAACGCCCCCATCGCGTCCGCCGGCACGATCGTCCGGTCCAGGATCCGCGCGACGACGGCGTCCGCGGCCAGCACCGTCCGCGTGTACGCCGACGGCCCCGCGGCCCCCCGCGCGCCCCGGAACCACGGCTCCGCGACGTCGTCGGGCACGCCGTGGTAGGTCTGCACCAGAGCCGGACCGCGCCCGAACCGCAGGCCGGCGATCACCAGCCCGGCGCGCCTGTCCTGCGCGTGCACGACGTCGGGCCGCCACGCCCGCAGCGCCGCCCGTGCCCGGCCCGCCGCGGCGAGATCCTCCTTGTCGGTCACCGCGAGTTCCTGGTGGAGGCCGTCGAGCAGCGAAGCTCCCCGCGCGGGCACGGGACCGAAGACGCGGACGTCGTGGCCGTCGGCGGCCAGCGTCGCGGCCAGGCGGACGGTGACGTCCACCGGACCGCCGCGATCCTGGGTGAGGAGATAGGCGATGCGGGTCACGAGAGGCGCTCCGACGGGGTGAGTTTGTCGACGAGGGCGGCGATCTGGTCGGTCATCCGCCCCCGGTCGAAGGACAGTTCCACGCGGCGGCGGCCGAGTCCGCCTTCGCGCCGGGCCAGCGCGGGGTCGGCCAGCCGCGCGACGACGGCGTCGGCGAGCAGGCCGACGTCGCCGGGCGGCACCATCGCGCCCGCGTCGGCGACGCTCTGGCGCATCCCGCCGACGTCGAAGCCGACGACCGGCCGCGCGCACGCCATGGCTTCCAGCGGCACCAGCGCCATGCCTTCGGCGCGCGAGGGCAGGACGACGACGTCCGCGGCGGTGTACCAGGCCGCGGGATCTTCGGTGTGTCCCGGCCAGTGCACGGACGCGTGCCCCGCGACCGGGTGCCGCTCGCGCCAGAGCGGGCCCATCGGCCCGTCGCCGGCGAGGACGAGCTGCGCGTCCGGCAGCCGCCGGAGCACCGCGGGCCACGCCGACAGCAGCTGGTCCTGGCCCTTGAGTTCGGCGAGCCGGCCGACGCAGACGGCGATGGGCGCGTGTTCCGGCAGCCCGAGCCGACGTCGCGCGGCGGCCCGGTCACCGGGGACGAACCGGGTGGTGTCGACGCCGTTGCAGACGACCTCGGCCTCGGCGGTCACCCCGGCGGCCCGGCCGGAAACGAGCTCGTCGTCGCTCACGCACACGAGGAGATCGGTCCACCGCGACGCCAACCGCTCCCACGCGGCGGACGCGCGCAGCAGCGGCCCGCTCGCCGACTCGAAGGACCACATGTGGGGCTGGAACACCGTGGGCCGCGAACCACGCACGGCCAGCCTTCCGGCCAGGCCGGCCTTGGAGCTGTGCAGGTGGACGACGTCGGGGTCGAGGCCGGCGAGCAGCCGGCGCAGCCGCAGCGCTTCGGCGATCGAGCCGGGCCCGGGCGAGCGGCCGGCGGACCAGCTGCGCAGGGCGACCCCGTGCTCGCGCGCGCGATCCGGCAGCCAGCCGGACGGCGGGCAGGCGATGGTGACCGACCACCCGCGGTCGCGTTGGGCGACGGCGAGTTCCAGCACGACCGCGGCGACGCCGGCGGTGACCGGCTGGGTGACGTGCACGAGCTTCACCGGAGACCTCCTCGGCGCAGTTCGGCGAGCGCACCCCGCTGCAGCACCACCGTCGCCCCGGCGTATCCGGCGACGAGCACCGCCGCCTCCGCCACCACCCCCGGCAGCGAGCCCCCGAACCACCGCCCGGCAACCACCGCCGGGACCGCCCCCGCCACGCAGGCCAGCACCACGCGAACCGCCATCCCGCCCAGCTCCGCCACCGACGGCGCCACTCCCAGCCCGGCCAGCACCCGCCACGCGACCGGGACCACCAGCCACGCGGCCGCGAGCTGCACCACCGACACCGCCCCGATCCCGGCGTGCGTCAGCACCACCAGCCCCACCGCGAGCAGCACCAGGTGCGTCGTCTCGAGCGCCAGATACCGCCGCACGTGCCCGGTCGCCTTGACCGCCTGGTACCAGATCTGCAGCAGGCAGATCCCCACGCCGTAGCCCGACAGCAGCACCAGCGGCCCGGCGGCCCCCGCCCAGCGCTCGCCCAGCAGCACGACGTGGCCGGCGAGGACCGCGAGCGCCAGGTACAGCCCGCCGGTCACCACGAGGACCGCCCGGGTGAACCGCGCGACCGCCCCGGCGAGCGGAGTGCCCTCGCGCCGCAGCCGCGTGAACACCGGGAACGCGACCGCGCCGAGCACGACCGCCACCATGATGTACGGCACCCACGCCAGCCGGTACGCCAGCGAGTAGACGCCGACCGCGTCCGGCCCGAGCACGTGCCCCACCGCGAAGTAGTCGACGTTCACCAGCAGCGCGCCCACCACCGCCGCCGGCCCGACCACGGCCACCCAGCCCAGGACTTCGCGCGCGGCCGCGGTGTCCCAGCAGGGCCGGACGCCGCCGCGGGCCAGCGCGCCGAACACCGGCTGCGACACCGCCGTGGCGAGCAGGCCGAGCACCAGCGACAGCGGCCCGGCGCCGCACACCGCGAGCACGACCGTCAGCGCCGCGCCCAGCACCGCGCTGCCGCCGTCGGGCAGCAGCCGCCGCCGGAAGTCGAGCTCGCGGTGCATCAAGCCCATCTGCACCCCGCCCGCCGCCGAGAACGGCAGGCCGAGCGCGGCCAGCCGGACCAGCCCGGCGGCGTCCGGCGTGCCGAGCAACGCCGTGAGCGGACCGGCCAGAGCCGCCAGCGCCACGGCCAGGACGAGCCCGGCGCCGACGCTCAGCGTGAGCACCGTGCCCGCCGTCCGGCGCGGGTCGCGTTCGGTGCGCCCGATGACGTCGTAGACGCCGATCGACTGGACGACCTGGCCGAGGTTCACCAGCGCCACCGCGAGCGCCACGGCGCCGAGCTGGCCCTCGGTGAGCAGGGCGGCCAGCACCAGCGTGACCAGCATCTGGCTGCTCTTGCTGACGAGGTTGACCACGCCCAGCCACAGCGTGCCGCGGACCGCGCGGGTCCCGAGCGCGGCCGTCACGCGGCCCTCCTCGCGGCGACCACGGCGAGCACCCACGCCACGACCACCGCGGCACCGTCCACGGTCACCGACGTCCGCGGCCCGAACAGTCGGTCCACTGTGTACAGATGGGCGAAGGGGACGGCGAGCGCGAGGACGGCCAGCCCGGCCGCACCCCACCCGGGCGCACCCCGGTGGCGCCACCACAACGCGGCCACCACGGCCATCGCGGGGACGGCGATCAGCACGTCACCGGGCTGGTGCACCACGCAGACGACCACGGCGAGGAGGGTCAGCAGATCGGCGACCGGCTCTTTCGCCCGCCGGATGAGCAGCGCGCTCGCGACGAGCACCCCGGCCAGCACCACCAGCTCGGACGGCGTCCAGCCGGTGACGCGGAAGACCACCGCGGCGACGTCGATGCGTTGCGCGGTCACGGAGTCGACGGCACCGTAGTCGGTGCCGCGGGCGTGACTGAGGTTCGCGAGGACGACGTCGACGAACGGCCCGATGCCGCCACCGCGCACCACGAGGAGCACGACGACCGGCAGGCTGGCCGCCGCGGCGATGGCGGTGCCCAGCAGCGCGACCCGTCGCGAGCCGCGGGCAAACAGCAGGACGGTCAGCGGGAAGCCGTACTGCGGCTTGAGCCAGGCGAGCGCGAGGGCGGCGGCCGCCCACCCGGGCCGGTCGCGCCGGGCGAGCAGGGCCCCGGCGGCGCCGAGGGCGATCAGCGGGTTGATCTGGCCGACGTAGAGCTGCGCCTTCCCGACCTGGCTGGTCACGAGCAGCGCGGAGACGACGGCGGTGGTGACGCCGAACGGCACCGGAACGTACCGCCGGACGGCGTGCGCGGTCAGCGCGGCGAGCGCGACGAGCAGCAGCAGCGAGAAGAGGGTGAACGCGACCGCGCCCACGCGGTAGCCGGGCAGCGCGAACGGGGCGTGCAGGATGAGGTGGTAGGGCTGGTAGAGGTTGAAGTCCTGGCGGACCGGCCAGTGCGCGAACATCGCGGCCGGGTCGTAGGGGTTGCCGCCGGCGAGGAACTCGCGGATGGGGAAGTAGAGGGCGTCCCGGAAGTCCTGCAACCGCTCTTCGCCCGCGACGGCCGGGGTGGGCAGCGGGACCTGCCACGCGGGGGAGACGGCGTGCCAGGCGCTCACGACCCCGGCGAGCGTCGCGAGGAGCAGGACGAGACGCTCCTTGGGGGACATGCCGTGCTGTTCGAGGGCAACGCTCTGCTCGGCGGTCATGCCAGCACCACCGCCACCAGGACCGCGTCCACCGGCAGCACCCCGACCGCCGCGGTCAGCTCGGCCTGGTTGCGGCCACCCGCCGTGACCGCGACCACCGAGGCGCCCTCGCCGCTCTCCTCCGGCAGCCCCGCCGCCAGCTTGGCCGCGACCTCGGTCAGCGACGGGGTCACCGGCACCACGCGCACCGGCCGTCCGGCCGCGCGGCACAGCACCGCCAGCCGGTCCGCCGCCGACGGGTCCTCCTCCCGCAGCATCGCCACCGGGCGGCGCACGCCCGCCGCCGCCAACGCCCGGCGCACCGGGCCCGGGCCCGCACCGCCCGGCGTCAACCGGCGCACGGCCGCCGTCGCCAAGCCCGCGGCGACCGCGCCCACCAGGGCCAAGCCGCCCACCAGCGGCACGTCCGGGGCCACCGTGACCACGTCGGGCCGCGCGTCCAGCGTCCGCAGCTTCCCGGCCGGCGCCAGCAGATCCGCGTCGATCATCGCCTTGCCGAGCGCCATCGCCGCGGCTCCGGCCTGCTCGGCCGAGGGCGCCCGCACCGACAGCCGCGCCAGGCCCGAGGCCGGGACCAGCTCGACCGCCACGTGCCCGGCCAGCTCGTCCGCGCTGTACCCCGAAACCGGGGCCGCCGCGGCGAGCACCGACGGGCTGCGGGCCAGCTCCACCAACGCCGGCAGCGCCAGAGACACGACCTCGCCGTACGGCGCACCGTCCGCCGCGGCGGGGGCGGCGAGCAGGCTCACCCGGCCCTGGTACTCGGCGCCGCGCGTCAGGCCGACGACCAGCACGAGCGCACCCACCAGCAGCGCCACGACGACGCTGGAAACCACGGACTTCATCGGGCACCTCGGAGCAACTCGTCGTAGGACTTCATGAGCGTGTGCGGGTCGTAGTCGCGTTCGATGGCCCGGATTCCGTCAGCGCCAACGGTTTCTCGCGCGGCCGGGTCGAACAGCAAGCGATCGAGCGCGGCGGCCGTCGCGGCCGGATCCGCGGGCGGCACCACGATCCCGCCACCCCCGGCGAGCACCCCGCCGATCCCGCCGACGTCCGTCGCCACCACCGGCCGCCCGGCCGCCATCGACTCCAGCACCGCCAGCGGCAGGCCTTCCCAGTCGCTGGTCAGCACCGTGACGTCGGCCGCGGCCAGGAGGTCCGGCACGTCCGCGCGCGTCCCGAGGAACTCGACCCGGCGGCCCAGCGCCGCCGCCCGGCGCTCCAGCTCCGGACGCAGGCTGCCGTCGCCGGCCAGCCACAGCACGGCGTCGCCGTCGACCGCGGCCCACGCGTCCAGCAGGACGTCGTGCCGCTTCTGCGGTTCGAGCCGGGCCAGGCAGAGCGCGACCGGTGTCCGCGAAGGGACGCCCAGCGACGCGCGGATCTCCGCGCGCCCGAACACCGGCGTCCTCGGGAACACGGCGTTGGGGATCACCACCGGACGCTCCAGTCCCGACGCCGTCAGCCGGTCCGCGGTGGCCTGCGAGACCGCGACGACCGTGCCGGACGTGCGGCGCAGGATCCCGGCCGCCGCCGCGTAGTCCGGCTCGGCCACGCCGTGGAAGACGGTGATCGGCCGGCGTCCGGCCAGCCGGGCCACCAAGCTCGCGCCGACGTTGTGGGCCAGCACGACGTCGGGCCGGAACCGCGAAATCGCCCGGCGGGTCGCCCAGGCCGCCTTCAGCACGCCCGCCTTGCTGCGGCGGGCGAGCGGCACGGGGAACGTCGGCACGCCGGCCGCGGCGAGCGCGTCGGCGCGGAAACCCCCGCCGCTGGCGACGGCGGACACCCAGCCGTACTCCTCGCCGCGGGTCACCATGCCGGCCACGAGCGTCTCCGCCCCGCCCGCCCCCATCTCACTGATCACGTGCAGCACCCGCATCGGCGCTCCCCTCTCCTTCTCGAACCCGGGCTTCGGCCGCGACGGCGAGCGCGGCCAGCGACCACAACGGCAGGTAGTACTGCTCGGACAGGAACGTCGAGGTGACCAGCACGGCGAGCAGCGACGCCTGGATCGCGACCGCTTCCGTCCGCCGCGGCCCGGGGCCGGCCAGCCGGACCGTCCGCTCGCTCGCCACCGCGGCGACGCCGACCACCCCGGCGAACAGCGCGAACCCGGGCAGGCCGAGTTCCGCGGCGACCTCGAGGTACATGTTGTGCGCCACCGGGGTCTGCTCGTCGACCTCGGCGTTGTGCGACTCGGCGGCGTAGTGCTCGCGGAACCCGCCGGGGCCGACGCCGAGCACCGGCCGGCCGGTCAGCATCCGGGCCGCCGCCTGCCAGCGCAGCTCCCGGGTGTCCACATTGGTCGCCGCGATGAAGCTCTTCTCCTGCAGCGCCCGGTCCAGCTGCGGCCCGGCGAACAGCAGCGCGCCCAGCCCCAGCCCGGCGACCGCGACGGCCGCGGCGGCGAGCACCCGCCACGGCAGCACGCGGCGCAGCAGCAGCCAGCCGACCGCGGCGGTCAGGCCGAGCGCGCCGCCGCGGGAGAACGTCGCCGTCGCGCCGGCCACCAGGACGATGCCCGCGGCGGTCAGGACGAATCCCCGGCCACGGCGGTGCAGCGCCGCGAGCAGCGGGACGGCGGCGACGAGGAAGTAGGCCAGGTCGTTCGGGTCCGGCTGCGGCCCGCTCGCGCGCGCTTCGCCCTCGGCGACCAGGCTGTAGAGGGCGCCCGCACCGGCGACGGTGGCACCGGCGGCCGCGGCGAGCAGCAGCCACCGGATCGGGACCTCGCGGCTCGCGACGTCCGCGAGCACCGCGGTGACCACCAGGAACGGCAGCCAGCGCAGGGTGTACTCGGCGGTGAACGCGCCGGCCGCGTGCACGGACGCCGTCGCCGCCAGCACGACCGCGAGCAGCGCCAGGACCGCGTGCAGCGGCGTCGGGCGGGGTGGCTGCCGCCGGCGGACCCGCACGACCAGCCAGACGACGACGAGCAGCGCGGGCGCGGCCTTCCCGAGCTGGCTCTGCACGGCCGTCAGGTAGCCCTCGACCGGCGCCAGGGCGACGGTCGCGCACGCGAGGACCCGAAGCAGGGTCGCCTCGACGTTTTCGCGCTGGGCCGGCCGGACGACCGCGACCAGTGTCATCTGCCGAGGTCCAACCTGGTCACCGGCCGGGTGCGCCGCACGGCCGTCCGGCGCACGTACTCCCCGGTGCCGACGACGTCGAAGTGCTCGCGCAGCGCGGAAAGCACCCAGCCGAGCCAGGCCACCTTCCGCGCACCGGGTGCGGCCATCCCCGGGAAGAACTCCATCCCGGGCGCGTCGGCCGCACCGAGGACGTCGGTGGGGTGCAACAGCAGTGACGGCGAGACCCCGCGGACGAGGCAAAGCCGCAACGCCGTCCGGAAGTACGCCCGGGCCAGCCGCGGCGAGATCGCGTGCAGCTGCAGCAGGTACGAGCCGTGGATCGGCGTGCGCAGCAGCGGCATCGTCGTCACCGGCAGCTCGACCAGCGTGCTGCCGGCGCACGTCTGCCAGCGGTAGGCGTGCACCGGCGCCAGCACGCGCGAGACGCCGCCGAACAGCTCGCCGGCCCCTTCGTCGACGTTCTTCGCGGTGCGGTTGTGGTACGCGCGGGCCAGCGGGCCGATCCACGTCGGCAGCGTGCTGGCGTCGTAGGCGTAACCGCGCTCGGCGAGCAGCTCGACCAGGTCGCGCGTGACGCTGTAACCGGGGCCGCGGAACCCGCTCGGCCGGGGCGCGCCCGCGGCGGCGATCGCCTCTTCGGTGCGGCCGAGCTCGTCTTCCAGGCGGTCGCGGGAGTAGCGGTGCAACCAGGGTTCGTGGCCGAAGGAGTGGTTCGCCACCTCGTGCCCGGCCGCGGCGATCTCGGCGACCGCCTTGGCGCCGTCTTCGCGCACGACGTCGGCGCCGACCACGAAGACCGTCGTCGTCAGGCCCTGCTCGCCGAGGATCTCCAGCAGCCGTGGCACCGCGGACGGCAGGAAGCTGGGCCGGTCCCGCCAGCCCGGATCGCCGTGGGTCTTGAGGTAGGCCCACAGGTTGTCGAGGTCGACCGAGACGCTCGCGAGCGGCCGCGGCGTCACGCGGCTTCCCCGGCGAGGGCAGGAGCGGCCGCGCGGGACTGCACGCCGAGCAGCAGGACACCGCACACGACCACGGCGAGCCCGGTGGCGACCCACGGCCCCTGCCCGGCGACGACGTGGTCGCCCAGGGCGGCGATGCCGGTGACCGACGCCAGCACGATCGTGGTCGCGTCCGCGGTGGCCACCACCGCGGCGGCCGGGCCGCGCTGCAGGGCGGAGGCCATCGAAGCCTGGCCGAGCACGGCGGCCGCCAGCATCAGCCAGGTCAGCGGATTTCCCGGCAGGGCCGCGAGATCGAGGTGGGCGAGGGTCCGGCTGGCCACCGCCACGACGGCGAACGCGACGCCGGACAGGACCGCGGCCGGCAGGAACGTCCCCGCCCGGCCCGCCGGGATCATGGCCAGCCCGATCCCGAGCACCACGGCCGCCAGCGCGGCGACCCCGGCGGGCGGGAGGTCCGTCGCGACCGAGGCCGACGACGACCCGGCCAGCACGACCAGCCCGGACGCCAGCAGTACCAGCGTCATCGCCTCCCCGGCGCGGATCCGCCAGCCGAGGACCACCACGCCGAACGCCGTCGCCAGCCCGATCGCCGACGACGACGCGGTCTGGACCAGGTACAGCGGCAGGGAAGCCCGCGCGAAGAACGCGAGCGCGAAGCCGCCCACCTGACCGGCGAAACCCAGCAGGTACAAGCGATCGGCGGCGAGCCGGGCCAGCAGCCCCAGTCCCGCGCCCGGCCGGTTGCCCGCCCGCCGCGCGGCGACGCTCTGCGCGACGATCCCCACCGCGTAGAGCACCGCGGACGCCACGAGCACCGCGTAATCCACCACGAACCACTCCTCACGTCCCGCACCGCGAACCGGGTGATCCGGCAAAGCGTAGGAACGCGGAAGTGGCTTCACTTTCGAAGGATGGGGTTGCGGAATTCGTCACGCTCCGAGATGGATCTGCGGGCCACGAGCAACCCCATAGCGTGACGCATGGCCTTGTTTCGAGGGGTAGAACACGTTGCGTAGTAACGGTTCGTCGATCGCCCGCGACATCCTCCGGACCGGACGGCGGAAACCCGCGGCGGCCCACCCGTTCGGGCTACAGGAACCCCGGTCAGGGGTTCGCGCACCCCACACGATCGGTGAACCGGCTGGAATGCGGGACGGCCCATCAGTACGTTTTTCCCACCGAGGCGGAACAATGCCTTGAATGCTGCTCCAGCAATTGTCTTGTCGAGGAGAATCCATGCTGAAGAAAATCGGCTTCGTCGCCGCCGCCATGGCGGCCGGGGCTTTCGTCACCGGTGGGATCGCGGCCGCCGGGACGCCGGACGAAGAGCACGGCCACCACCACGGCCACCACGGCTGGGACCACACCGGTCAGGTCGGCCTGGTCAACCTGAACAACACCGACGCGCTGCACAACGTCCAGGGCACGCTCGGGCTGTGCCACAACAACGTCAACGTGCTCGGCGTCCAGGTGCCGGTCCAGGAATCGCTCAACGGCATCGGCGTGCCGATCCTGTCGCCGGGCGCCAGCGAGGCCGAAGGCGAGTCGCCGTACAACTGCGCCTCCAGCGGGCTCGCCGACGGCGGCACCAGCCAGGGCGACTGAGCTTTCCGCCCCGGCGGAAAGAAATGATTTCCGACAATGGCGCGGCTCCGGCGCGCGCCGTGGAATACCGCCCCGTGCCGGGGTGGGCAGTTGAGGAGTTCTTTTCGTGATCAAGCAGCTCGGATTCGTCGCGACCGCACTGGCGGCCGGCTTGGCCGCGTTCGGTGGCTCGGCCTCGGCGACCAGCATCACCGTCGAGGGCCACCCGGCCGACCACAGCGAGCAGTTCGGCCTGGCCAACGTGCAGAGCCTCGACGCGCTGCACAACGTGGACCTCGTCGGCGGCGTCTGCGACGACAACGTCAACGTGCTCGGGGTGCAGGTCCCGGTGCAGGACGTCGCCCAGGGCGTCGGCGTGCCGGTCCTGTCGCCGGGGGCGAACGAGGCCGAGGGCTCGTCGCCGTCGAACTGCGCCAGCGGCAGCATCGCGGACGGCGGGACGGCCCAGGGCCACTGACCGACCCCGGTGGGGAGCCGTCGCGCGGATGCAGTGTCCGTGCGGCGGCTTTTCGCGTTTTGCGGGCCGAGGAAGCAGAGGAGCACGACCGTGCCCGGTGACGTCGACCCGGTGGCCGAGAACGCGCAGCTGCGCGAGGCCCTGTCGTCCCAGCCGGTGATCGAGCAGGCGAAGGGCATGGTGATGCTCTTGCGCGGGTGCACCGCCGCGGAGGCGTTCGGCGTGCTGGTCACCGTGTCGCAGCTGAGCAACGTCAAGCTCCGCGACGTCGCCACGGTCGTCGTGGCCGCCGGCAGCGACGCCGAGCCGGGACTGTCCGATGCGGACGCGGAGCGCGCGGTCCGCGCGGTGTTGTGTTGCCACCTGCTGGACGCGTCCGGCTAGTGTCCTGAGTCGTTAATTCGCTGGCAGTATGCGGCGAGGAATGTGGCATGACCGGTAGCGTGGGCGGACGCTCAACGCCAACGGCGGCAGCTTCGGGCTCGGCATCCCCACACCCTGGACACCGGCCACGAAATTCGAACTCAGGGCACTAGCTGCTGGGAACCGGCGAGGACGGGCGTCGCCCGGCTGCGGGCTCGGCTGAGGGGTTCAGGCCTCGCCGGTTCACCAGCCGGAATTCCGTTCCCGGGGTCAGGGGAACGAGTTCCGTACACTCGAGCCTAGGGCTTCCGCCGCGTTTTCGCCGCGATTCTTCGAGTGGTCGCGGCGTGAACGAGTGTGCGAATGGAGCCGGTTTTGCGGGAAACGGTTTTCCGCGTGGTAAACCTCGCTGACCCGATCGGGCCAATGGTGGCCAGGTCAACGGCTTGCGGTGCGTACCCGATGGTGGCGCGAAGTGGAATTGTGCCCGTGCGGAACAGTACGTTTCCCCCACGCGGGACGGAGAACACACACCTCGCCCCCGTCCTGTCCGATGCACCGAACGATCGAGGAGAACAAATGCTGAAGAAGGTTGGAATCGTCGCGGCTGCCATGGCGGCCGGCGCGTTCATGGCCGGCGGCGTCGCGGCCGCCGACACGCCGTTCGACCACGACCACCACGGCGGCCACACCGGGCAGCTCGGCCTGCTCAACCTGAACAACACCGACGTGCTGCACAACGTCAACGCCGTGGTCGGCGTGTGCGACAACAACATCAACGTGCTGGGCGTCCAGGTGCCGATCCAGAACTCGGCCAACGGCATCGGCGTGCCGATCCTGTCGCCGGGCGAGCACGAGGCCAGCGGCGAGAACCCGGAGAACTGCGCCTCGGGCGGCATCGCCGACGGCGGCACCAGCCAGGGCCACTGAGTCCCCGCGCCACGGCTGCCCGTTGTGTGTGCGGAAGCCGGCCGGGGCGCGGAACCCGGCGCCGCGCCTGATGTCGTGCGGCGTGCCCGGAACAGGGAGCGAGCTGCACACTCCGGTTCCCCGTCCCGGGCACGCAGCGACCTGGTGCCGACGCCGGCACGGGTGGGACCGGCCCAGGGCCGGTCCCACCCGGCGCAGCGAAGCCGCGATCGGAGTCCCGATCGCGGCTTTCGCCGTTTCTACCGGCGGCCGAGAAGCCGGCCGACGACCCCGCGGCGGCGCCTGGGCGTGGTGCCCACCCGCAGCACGATGTCCAAGAGCGCCGCCTGCTGTTCGCTGGCGGCACGGCTGTAGCCGGGCGACGCCGCCACGGCGCGCCGAAGGTCGTCAGGGTCGGCGGTGCCGGTGTCGAACCCGGTGACCCGGGTGACGTCGATGGGGCCTCGGCACGGTGTTTCCACGCGAAAGTTCTCCTGCGGTCGGACGGTCCGTGTCTCGTTATCGCTCCGTTACCGCCTGAGCGTTACCGCCACCGTGTCGCCCGGTCAGGTGAGAACCGGCGAAGAGGCTCAGACGCGGCTCCACTTCTGGTTCGCCTGGCCGTTGCAGGACCACAGGATCGCCCGGGTCCCGTTCGCGGTCGCTGCCCCTTCGGCGTCCAGACACAGTCCTGATTGGACGTTGCGGAGCGTGCCGTCCGAGCCGAGCGTCCACTTCTGGTTGTTCTGCCCGGTGCACGAGCGGCTGGTCACCTGGGCGCCGCTCGAGCCGCCGTCGAGGCACTTGTCGCCGAAGACGCGGATTTCGCCGTTCTCCCAGGTGGTCCACAGCTGGTTGGCGGCGGTCTGGCAGTCCCAGAGCAGCGTGCCCGCGCCGGACGCGGTGGAGGCGTTGTCGACGTCGAGGCAGCGGTTCGAGCCCGTGCCGCGCAGCCGTGACGTCGTGGCCGCGAGCGGGGTGCCGCCGGAAACGCGGTAGGCGGCGATGCCGTGGGCCGGCACGCTCGCGCTGATCGGCCCGCTGGACGCCGACGTGCCGCCCGTCCACACGTCGGTCAGGGTGAACGACGTCCCGGACAGCCCGATCTGCGCCGCGGTGGTGCTGATGGTCGTCGTGCCGCTGCCGCGGTTGAGCAAGCCGACCGCGACCGACCCGTCGGACAGCGGTTTGGCGAACACCTCGACGTTGCCGTCGTCGCGCACCCGGCGGCCACCGGCGCCGAGCCGGTCCTGGTCGATCGCCAGCAGCCGCGGGTTGCGCAGGACCGCGCTGATCTCCGCGGACATCGTGCGGATGTCGTTGCCCGCCATCAGCGGCGCGGCCAGCAGGGCCCAGAGCGCGAAGTGGGCGCGGGACTCGGTCAGCGACAGGCCGGGCCGGCCGACGACCAGCATGTCCGGGTCGTTCCAGTGCCCGGGCCCGGCCTGCGCGGCCAGCGGCGCGGTCACGTCGAGGACGTTGCCGACGCCCATCGGGTAGCTGTTGGTGTTGCCGTTCTGCCAGATGTCGAGCAGGTCTTCGGTGGTGCGCCACAGGTCGGCGACCTGGCCCCAGTCGTACTTGTCGCCGGTGATGGCGTGGTAGCTGTTCGGGTTGATGCTGTAGACGATGGGCCGCCCGGTGCCGCGCAGCGCGTCGCGCATCAGGCCGAAGCGGCTGACCTGCTCGTCGCGCGTTCCGGCGGGGGAGCACCAGTCGTACTTCAGGTAGTCGACGCCCCAGGAGGCGAACGTGCGGGCGTCCTGGGCCTCGTGGCCCTGGCTGCCGGTCGAGCCGGGGTAGGTGCCGGTGCGCTGGGCGCACGTGCGGTCGGTGGGCACCTGGTAGATGCCGAACTTCAGGCCGCGGGCGTGGATGTAGTCGCCGAGGGCCTTCATGCCGCTCGGGAACTTCGAGGCGTTGGCGCGCAGGTTGCCCTGGCTGTCGCGCTGCGGGTCGAACCAGCAGTCGTCGACGACGACGTACTGGTAGCCCGCGTCGCGCATGCCGGAGGAGACCATCGCGTCGGCCGCTTGGTGGATGGTCGACTCGCTGACGTTGCAGCCGAAGCTGTTCCAGCTGTTCCAGCCCAGCGGCGGGGTCACCGCCGGGCTCCCGGGCGCGGCGACGGCGGCCGCCGGGACCGCGGCGGACAACGACAACGCGGCGGCCGCCGCGGTGAACAAGTGCAGGACCCGTGAACGGGTTCGAGCGGGCATCGTCGCCCCTTTCCGGACGGGCGGACCGGGAGTTAGCGTTAACATTTCCGGTCGCGCTGAAACTTTCGGAAAATTTCGCGTTGGCTGACCCGGTGACCCAGGTATGTATAGACGAACGCCGGTACCGCGTCCACCCTCCTTCGCCGATCATTGCCAAAGGCGCACGTCGATGATTACAGTCCCCTGTCTGGGAGCGCTCCCACTTTTGCCGAGCTCGACGACGAGGAGATGGCGAATGCGGGTAAGAAGATTCCGGGCTGGTCTGGTGTTACTGGCGGTGACGGCGCTCGGGCTGACCGCGGGTTCGGTGCCCGCGTCCGCCGCGGACTACGAGCGGCTGCTCAACGGCACCTTCGCCAGTGGCACCCTCGACCCCTGGTGGGCCGGGTCCGGGACCACCGGCCGGGTCACCGGCGGTGAGTTCTGCACCGACGTCACCGGCGGCACGGCCAACGGCTACGACGCGCTGGCCGGCCAGAACGGCGTCCCCTTCGAGGCCGGGCAGGAGTACACGCTGGAGTTCGACGCGCACGCGACGACCAGCCAGCAGATCTCCGCCGTCGCCGGCGAGGCCGTCTCGCCCTACCGGCAGATCTCCCGCACCGACCTGACCGTCACGCCGGCGACCCAGCACTTCACCGTCACCTTCACGTCCACTTTGGACTTCCCGGCCGCGGGCAACGGCCAGCTGGCCTTCTGGTTCGGCGGCCAGGCCGCGAACAACACCGTCTGCCTGGACAACATCTCGCTGATCGGCGGCGTGCTCCCGCCCGGTGGCCTGCCGCCGACGAGCGGCATCCGGGTGAACCAGGAAAGTTACACCCCCGGCCTGCCCAAGCACGCCACCGTCATCAACAGCTCGACGTCGCCGGTGACGTGGACGTTGCGCAACGCCGCCGGCACCGCGGTGGCCACCGGCCAGACCCGCCCCCGCGGCGCGGACGCCGCCTCCGGCGAGAACGTCCACGACATCGACTTCTCCGCCTACGACACCGCGGGCACCGGCTACACCCTGGTCGTCGGCTCGGAGACGAGCTTCCCGTTCGACATCTCCGCGGACGGCCTCAAGAAACTCCGCTACGACTCGCTGGCGTTCTTCTACAACCAGCGCAGCGGCATCGCGATCGACGCCCAGTACGTCGGGGCCACCTACGCGCGCCCCGCGGGTCACGTCAACGTGGCACCGAACCAGGGCGACAACAACGTGCCGTGCCGGTCGGACCTGAACTGCGGTTACACCCTCGACGTCCGCGGCGGCTGGTACGACGCGGGTGACCACGGCAAGTACGTCGTCAACGGCGGCATCGCGACCTGGGAGCTGCTCGACGAGTACGAGCGCGCGCTGAAGCTGGGCGACGCGAGCGCGCTGGGCGACGGGAAGCTGGCCATCCCGGAGCGGGCGAACGGCGTCCCGGACATCCTCGACGAGGCCCGCTGGGAGGTCGACTTCCTGCTCTCCATGCAGGTCCCCGACGGCAAGCCGAACGCGGGCATGGTGCACCACAAGATCCACGACGCGGCGTGGACCGCCCTGCCGACCCGGCCCGAGCTGGACAGCCAGCCGCGGCGGCTCTCCCCGCCGAGCACGGCGGCGACGCTGAACATGGCCGCGGTCGCGGCGCAGGCGTCCCGGCTGTGGCGGACCATCGACCCGGCGTACTCGGCGAAGCTGCTCGCCGCGGCCGAGAAGGCGTACGCCGCGGCCAAGGCCAACCCGAATCTGCTCGCCGACCCCAATGACGGCACCGGCGGCGGGACCTACAGCGACAACACCGTGACCGACGAGTTCTACTGGGCGGCCGCGGAACTGTTCGCGACGACGGCGAAGAGCGCGTACCGCACCGATGTCACCGGCTCCGCGCTCTACCGCGGCGTCAGCTTCAACACGCACGGCTTCGACTGGGGCTCGACCGGCGCCCTCGGCGACATCACCCTCGCGCTGGTGCCCACCGACCTGCCCGCGGCGGACGTCGCGGCCATCAAGACGGCGATCACCACGACGGCCGACAGCCACCTCGCCCAGATGGCGGGCATGGGCTACCCCGCGCCGTACCGCACGGCCGACGGCACGTACGAGTGGGGCTCGAACGGCCTGGTCGCCAACAACGGCGTGGTGCTGGCCCTGGCCTACGACTTCACGAAGCAGGACAAGTACCGCGACGGCGCGTTCCAGGCCATGGACTACCTGCTCGGCCGCAACCCGGCGAACTACTCCTACGTCTCCGGGCACGGTGACCAGGCCGTGCAGAACGTCCACCACCGGTTCTGGGCGCACCAGCTGGACCCGTCGCTGCCGATCGCACCGCCCGGGGCGCTGTCCGGCGGGCCCAACAGCGGCCTGCAGGATCCGACCGCGGCCCGGCTCCTCGCCGGCTGCCCGCCCCAGCGCTGCTTCGTCGACGACATCCAGGCGTACTCGGTGAACGAGGTCGCGATCAACTGGAACTCGGCGCTGGCCTGGCTGGCGAACTGGACGGCGGAGAAGTCGCCGTCCGCGGTGGACACGACCGCCCCGGCCGCGGCCGGCAAGCCCGCCGTGTCCGCGGTGTCCGCCACCGGGGCGACGGTGACCTGGTCGGCGTCTTCGGACGCCGAAAGCGGGATCAAGAACTACGACGTCGTCAGCGTGACCGGTGCGACCCGCAAGGTCCTCGCCACCGTCACCGGGACCAGCGCGACCTTGACCGGGCTGTCGCCGTCGACCGCCTACACGCTGGTCGTGGTGGCCCGCAACGGCGCGGGCCTGACCGGCCCGGATTCGGCGTCGGCGCAGTTCACGACGCTGCCGGACGCCTCGGGCGGCGGCTGCTCGGTGACCTACACGGCGAACAGCTGGTCCGGCGGCTTCACGGCCTACGTCACGGTCACCAACACCGGGACGGCAGCGTGGTCGAACTGGGTCCTGAAGTTCGCCTTCCCGGGTAACCAGAAGGTGACCCAGGGCTGGTCGGCGACGTGGGCGCAGTCCGGTGCTGCGGTCACCGCCACGGCGATGCCCTGGAACGCCTCCGTGGGCGCGGGCAAGTCGGTGTCGATCGGCTTCAACGGCAGCTACACGGGCAGCAACGCGTCCCCGTCGTCCTTCGCGGTGAACGGGAAGACGTGCGGCTGACGCCCGTTCCGGTCGTTCGATCGGCGGACTGACGAAGACTCCGCTAACGTCACACCTGCGGGCAGGTGCGCCTCCTCCCCCCTCGGCGCATCTGCCCGCACTTTTCCGCCTCTTGTCTCCGCCCGCACCGGCGCTCACCATGAGTGGTCCGGGGCGGGAGGAGGACGCCGTGGCCGAGCCGGCGATCGTCGTGGACGGGTTGCGCGTCCGCCGCGGCGGCGAAGAGGTGCTGCGCGACATCGGGTGCACCGTGCGGCGCGGGACGGTGACCGGCCTGCTGGGGCCGAACGGCTGCGGCAAGAGCACGTTGATGCGCTCGATCGTCGGTGTCCAGCTCGTCGAGTCCGGGCGCGTGGACGTGCTGGGCCGGCCCGCCGGCCACCCCGAACTGCGTCGCCGGATCGGGTACGCGACCCAGGACCCGGCGATCTACGCGGACCTGACGGTGACCGAAGCCCTGCGCTACTTCGCCGCGGTGCTCGGCACGACACCGTCGGACGTGGACCGGGTGATCACCCAGACGGGACTCACGAAGTCGGCCCGCGTCCTGGTCGGCCGCCTCTCCGGCGGCCAGCGCGGCCGCGCCAACCTGGCGGTGGCGCTGCTGGGCACGCCCGAGCTGCTGGTGCTGGACGAGCCGACGGTCGGCTCCGACCCCGAGCTGCGCGACGAGCTCTGGCAGCTGTTCCACGGCCTGGCCGCCGCCGGCGTCACGCTGCTGATCTCCAGCCACGTCATGGACGAGGCCGCCCGCTGCGACGACCTCCTGCTGCTGCACCGTGGCCGGGTCCTGGCCCGCGGCACGCCGGAGGACCTGCGGGCGCGGACCGGCGCGCCCGACCTCGAGCAGGCGTTCCTGCGCCTGATCCGGGACCGGACGGAGGCGGCGCGGTGAACGCGCTGGCCACCACCCGCCGGATCCTCACCCAGCTGCGGCACGACCCGCGCACGGTGGTGCTGCTCATCGCCGTGCCGAGCGTGCTGATGGTCCTGCTGCGGTACGTGCTCAACTCGGAGCAGCGGTTCAGCGCGGTCGCACCGGCGTTGCTCGGGATCTTCCCGTTCACGATCATGTTCCTGCTGACCTCGGTGACGACGCTGCGCGAGCGCACGACGGGCACGCTCGAGCGTCTGATGACCCTGCCGATCGGCAAGCTGGACCTGATCCTCGGCTACGCGCTGGCGTTCGGCGTGCTGGCGGCGCTGCAGGTGGTCGTGGCGGCCGGGATCTCCCTGACCTGGCTCGGGCTGGACATCGCGGGCTCGGTCTGGGTGCTGCTGCTCGTGGTGGTGCTGGACGCGCTGCTCGGCACGGCGCTCGGGCTGTTCGTCAGCGCGTTCGCCCGCACCGAGTTCCAGGCGATCCAGTTCCTGCCGGTGTTCGTGCTGCCGCAGTTCCTGCTGTGCGGCCTGTTCGTCCCGCGCGGCGAGATGGGCTGGGTGCTCGGCGCGGTGTCGGACGTCCTGCCGCTGTCGTACGCCGTGGACGCGCTGACGCAGGTGACCCGCTCGGCCGAGGTCGACGGCACCCTGGTCCGCAACATCGGGATCATCGCCGGGTGCGTCGTCCTGGCCCTGCTGCTGGGTGCGGCGACGCTGCGCCGCCGCACGCTTTGAGGACGGCCGGGGCCGAACGACGCGCATGCCGGTGGTCATCGACTGGCGAGGCCGCCCATGATGGCGTCGATGATGCCCTGGTGCGTCACCGCGTAGGACCGGCGGTCGAACAGGCCGAGCCCGTACTGGCCGTTGTTGCCGTTGTCCCAGTAGACGGTGGCGGCGCCGTACTTCTTGGCCGTCGACACGACGGCCCGCGCGAAGTCGGCCCGGTACCGGTTGTTCGCGGAATCGAACGCGGACTTGTCGACGGACCCGAATTCCCCGACGACGGCCGGATAGCCCTTCGCGACGAATGCGTTGTACACGAGTTTCAGCTGGGCGTCGAGGTAGTCTTCCTGACCCCAGGTCGACTTTTTCGACGGATTGGTCGCGCCCCGGCCCCACTGCGTGATGTTGCCGTTTTCCTCGCCGGCGAAGTCCCACGGGCTGTAGTAGTGCACGGAAATCATGATCCGTTTTTCGCCGGCCGGAATCGACGGGGAACGGAACTGGTCGGTCGGCATCGTGAAGCCGTAGTTCCCGGTGGTGTAGTCGATGTTGGTGTTCCAGCCGGCGACGAGCAGCCACCGCGAAGCGTTGTTCCCGCCGGTCTTGCGCACGGTGTCGACGAAGATCTGGTCGTAGGCGTTGATGTTCGAGTAGCACGGCTGCGTCGGCGTGCCGTACTGGCCGTCGAACTCCTCGTTCATGGCTTCCATGATCAGGTGCTGGTCGTAGCCGGCGAACCGGGCCGCGACCTGCTGCCAGACCTTCTGGTACTTGGCTTTGACGGTGGCCTGGTCGCCGGCGTCGCAGATCAGCCAGGAGCCGGTGATGGTCTTGTAGCCGTCGCCGTGCATGTTGATCAGCACATACAGACCGCGCTGGTAGGCGTAGTCGACAACCTGCTGGATCCGGTTCAGCCAGGAGGCGTTGACGGTGTAGTTCGGCCCGGCGCCGATGTAGCCGAGGTAGGAGATCGGAATCCGGATCGTCTTGAACCCGGCGGCCTTGACTTTGTCGACGAGCGCTTGGGTGATGGTGGGCTGCCCCCAGGCGGTTTCGCTGGGCACACCATTGCTGTTGGCTTCCAGCTGGTTCCCCAGATTCCACCCGGCCCCCATGTCGGCAACGATCTGCGACGCAGTGAGCTGACCGGCGGCACCGGCCGGAGCAACCCCGCAGACGCTCGCGGTGACGCCCAGCACGGCGGCAAGGAAGAGCTTCATTGCTCTCGAAGTCATGGCGGATACCTTTCCTGCCCCTTGGTGGACATATTCCAACATGCCCGAAAGCAGGCGTCAATCCTCTCGCTGGTGACGATCTATTTATGTGTAAGACTACGGATCGAAGGAATCGAATAATCGAAAGAATCGACGATCGGCGGCTCCGGAATCGGCTCAGGTGCCGGGAAGCCGACGAGTGCGATGGTGATGTAGTCGCCTCCCGGAACGCAGCGTGGCCATCCATCCCGTCGGCGGCGGCAACGACCGCCGGCGTCGGCTACGGATCGAGGCGAGCCGGGCCCACACGTCGGCGTCCGGCTCGATGTGCGCTGAGCATCAGCTCGGCCCCGGGGTGCGCGGAGTCGGCGACCTCGACCAGCTCTGCCTCACCGACGGACAACCCGGACCACGGGGAGCCGGTGTGCCCGCCTCGCTCCGCGTTGCGTGCGGCCGAGGGACACCTCTGTCTTCGCGGCGGGTGATGCCGGGTCCGGCCGCGGCGTTTCCCCGGGGCGTCGCGTTGGGCTCGGCCGTCCGATCCTTCCGGGAATTGTCATCTTTCTGTCCGATAACCCTGGGTGCCGGTCCATCGGCCGTCCGGTAGAACGGCATTTGAGCAACGAATTCGTGGTTTGACGGTCGGACGGGTAACGGCGATACCGGCCGGAACGAATGAATGGAGGCGTTGCCCGTCGTGCGTCGGACCGGCGGGTCGCGAAATCGCTCGAACCCGTCCGGAGGACACTGATGACGAGCACCGAAACGGCCGCGGTGGCGCAGGCGCTGTTCCAGGTCACCGCCGACGGTGCGGTTTCGGTGGTGGCGCCTTCGCTCGACGGGCCGGAAGCGGGAGCCGGGTGGCTCGGTCTCGTGCAGCCGCACCTGAGTTTCGCCGAGACGATCAGCCTGTCATCGCCGGTGTCCGCGCTGAGCTACGTGGTCTTTCCCGGAGGGTTCGCCGCTGTGCGGTACCGGACCTGGGGCCCGCACCGGCTCGGTGTCGTTGAAACGCACGCGTTACTGGGTGAAGAAGACACAGTGACCGCGGAGCCCGCACTGTCCACCGCGAACTGGCCGGACCGTCCGGCCGGGACGCCCGCCGACCTGCTCGCGCTTTCGCTCGCCTGGCCGCTGCAAGCACTGGCCGGCCCCGAGTTGCCGCCGGAGCCGGCCGGAACGACGGAAACGATCGTCATCGACCTGCAACGCGGTCAAGGGACGAGCCCGCACAACGAATACCGGGTAAATGTGGTGGTCCACCGCTATGAATACGGCGTCGAGCCGCAGGGTGCCGCCGTGCCGGCACCGCCCGCACCCGTGCCCGCCGTTGCCGTGCCAGTGGCACCGGCGGTCCCTTCGGCGCCGGCTCCCGGACCGGCCCTGCGGTCCGCACTGACCTTCGCGCGGTGGTGCACTTCGAACGGGCCGAACACGTCCGTGCTCCGCACCTCGCCGAGCTGCCGGTCCACCGGGGAGCGGTCACCGGCCAACTGCTGCGCGAGCGTCCGGTCCCCGATGAGCCGGGCGAGCCGGACGTGGCGGACCCAGCGGCGTCGGCCGATTGCGCCGGGCTGTACCGGACGACGCTGCTGAGCCACGAAAAGCTCGGTGCCGGGCGGCCGGACATCCCGACCACGCTGCCGGCGGGGCGGGTCTCGATCCGTTGCCTGGACGAAGAAGTCACACCCGAACAAACCCAGGAGGATCCGTGCGTTCGTCAACGGACAACCCGATGGCGGGCAGTGTCCCGCTGTTCCTCGACGTCCTGGTGCGGTCCGTCGACCTGGCGCCCGGCGGCATCGAGATCGGCCTGATCCGGTTCTCCGGCTGGCAGTTGCACCGGATCGATCCGCTGCCGGCCGGCTTCGCCGGGCACGCGGCGTACCTGGTCCGGGTGAACTACGAGTTCGACGTGCCTCCCGGGGAGACGCCGCCGGCCTGGGCGGAGGTGCAGTTCGCCTTCGACGCCGCCGAGGTGATGGTGGTCGACGTGATCCCCCGCGCGGTTACGGTCGCCGAGCCCGCACGCACCTACGAGCTCACCGGGCAGCTCAACTTCGTCCGCCGCGCCGACAGCCGCTCCTGCTGGGCGGCCGACGCGAGCGAAGCCAACGTCGCGCTCCCCGCCGTCCGTCCGGAGGTGGCCAGCTTCGGGCTCGGGAGTGCGCGGGTGCGGTGGCGGCACTCCGGCGGTGTCCATGTCGGCACGCACACCGCGTGGCTGGTCCTGCTGACCCCACCTGACTACACCGAGGTGCCGGTGCTGGCCGGCGGTGCCTACCACCTGACGGCGGACGGCGGGCTCGGTCTCCGCGCGAGCGGCGAGCCGGACGCGTTCACCGTGCGGCTCCCCGGAGCGCCGCAGCCGGACGTCCCGGTCATGCCGGCCGGCGACGGCAGGCCCCGCGTCTTCGTCTCCTACGCGCAGGAGTCCACGGCGCACAAGCAGGCCGTCATGAGGCTGTGCCGGCTGCTGAGCCGGGCCGGCGTCGACGTGCGTGTCGACCAGGACGGCCTGGAACACCGTCGCAACTGGGACGAGTGGACCACGACCCAGCTCCTGCGCACCGACTACGTGATCGTCGTGGCGTCACCGGTGTACAAAGCGGTGGGCGACGGCGAACTGACCGACGGGACGCGCCACCGCGGTGTCCGGTCGGAGTACGGCAGGCTGGCCGACCTTCTGCACCGCAAGCGGGACCTGTGGACGAAGAAGGTGCTGCCGGTCGTCCTGCCGGGCCGGTCGCCCGACGAGATCCCCCTGACGTTCCTCCCCGCGATCGCCGACCACTACATCCTTTCCGACATCACGGTGGACGCGGCCGCGGAGTTGCTGAAGGTCCTGTTCACCGCCCCTGCGGCGTGAAGCCGGCCCAGCTCTCGATCCCGATCGCGCGGGAGCCGGGCGGCCGCAGCTCCAGCAGCGGCTCCGGCATCCCGTCGAGCGACGGTGCTCCCTCGAGCAGGGCGATCTGCGCCCGGCGCAACGCCTCGGCGGGCGCGAGGCCGTGGCGGCGCACGTTCTCGTGGAACAGCCACATCAGCGCGGCCGTGGACCAGCCGGCGGGCACCCGCCACAGGGAGCCCACGACGGTCCGGGCGCCGATCGCCAGGAAGGTCGCCGACAGGGACAGCGCCTCGTCGTAGTCCACTCCGGACACCTGGGTCGTGCACCCGGCCAGGACGACCAGCGCGAGTTCGAGGGGCCGGGTCGGGCTCAGCTCCAGGAGGTCACGAGCCGACAGCGCGCCACCGGCCAGTTCGATCCGGGACTGCAGGGGGTTGCGCATGTCCGCGTAGGCGTGGCAGGCGAGGTGCAGCACGCCGAGCGGGTCGCGCAAGTGGGCTCGCACCTGTTCGGAGGTGCCCGAACCGGCCGGGGCCGGGACCCACCAGTGCGCCTGGCCGGTGCCGCCCAAGAAGACACCGGCGGGGTAGCAGGAGTCCCGGATGACCACCGCTTCGGTTGCACCGTCCGACAGGTCGCCGACGGGATTTCCGACCAGCAAGGCGGCATCGGTGCGCACGTCCGGGCGGGCCACGGCTTCGCAGAGCAGCCGCCCCGAAGGGACGTACGAGACGGTCGCGTCCTGCCCGAGGTGCCGGTCGTGGCCGTCGACCCGACGATACGCGGCGTGCCACGGCACCAGCCCGAGGACGCCGAGCGGCACCAGGACGAGCCGTGGATCGCGCCCGGCGACCTCGGTGGCGTGGGCGAGGAGTTCACCGGCCGCGGCGTCCCAGGCCCAGCCGCAGACTTCGCGCAGCTCGGTGCACCACTGCCGGTACTCGGGCCCGGTCGGGTCCTTCGCGTCGTCCCACGCGGTGTAAGCCTCCTGGTAGCTCTTGACCGGCTCGGCCTCGCCGAGCTTGGGCAGCGGCCGTACCACCGGATCACCCTCCGCGGGGACGAGAACGGCGAGCGCACCGTGGTGGTCGTTCGCCGGCAGGAGGTAGGCGAGCATGTCGGAACCCTGCGCGCGCAGGGCGTTCCGGAGCTCCTCGACCGTGGGCGGGCTGAGCAGGTCTTCCGAGTCCTTCGCCAGCACCCGGAGCACCTTGCGCCGCAGGGCACCCCAGCCGGTGGCCGGGCTGCCGTGCCCGGGGGCCAGCGGCTCGTCGACGCCGCCGGTGGACTCCCATTCGCGCGCCAGCTCCTCCTGGCCCAAGGCGCCGAGTTGGGCCGAGACCGACCGGGTGGTGTTGGCCGACCGCAGCACCAGGCTGCGCCGCGCGTCGACGATCTGGACGAGTTCCGCCACGGCACCGTCGTCGACGCACCAGGCGGTGAGCCGGTCGGCGGCGTCCATCGCGGTGCGCGCGATCTCCATCGCGTGCTCGCTTTCGGACTGGATCAGCACCCGCCAGGCGGCGTTCTCGACGACCTGCCGGGCGAGCTTGCGGCTTTCGGCGAAGTCCCCGGGACGACCGCGCCGTCGCAGCGCGGCAGCGAGCGAGGTCGCCTGTCCGGTGAACAGCGGTGTGCCGTCTCTGCGGATCCCGGTGAGACACTCCCGGTAGGCTTCGATCGCCCGCTCCAGCGCTTCGGTGTCGCTCGGCTCCAGCTGCGAGAGGTTGTCGTACGCGAGTGCGCGCGCCACGTGGATCCCCAACGCCTCCTCGTCGTCGGCCGGAACCTCCATGCCCGACCATCGCGTGCAGATCTCCCGCAGCGAACCGGCATCTTTGTTCCTGATGGCGACGAGCACTTCATCGCTGGCCAACACAGGTGCCAGCATTCTGCCGAACCACGAGTCGGTGCGCACGCGGTCGCGAGCGGGGAGCAGGTCGGTCGCCAAGGCCGCTCCCCCGAGGCGAAGGATGCCCTCGAGCATGTCTTGGAGCGGCTCGATGGTGGAGTCGGGCGGCAGCGCGTCCAAGAGGTCCCACGCACTCCGGGCGAGCTCGAAGATCTCCCGCATCTCCTTCCCCGCGTGGACGGCTCGGGTCACCTCGTATACCCGGTGAATTGCTGCGGCTTCGGCGCGGTCGGCCGGATCCGCGGCCTCGTCGTCACGGACGCCGGCGAAATGAGCCAGCCCCGCGTCGAACGCACTCAAGGATCCGGTGGCGGACCCCACCATGGCGAGCAAGGGGTTCATGAGCAGCGGAAGGTCGTCCAGGCCCTCCGACAGCTGCGGTTCGGCGAGCGTCCTTCGCAGGGCGGAGAAATCCGCGTCGCCGTCACCGGTGACGATGCGGGCGGTGTTGCCGAAGAATTCCGTCATCGCTTCCACGACGGACCGGAGCTCCGGAGTGAGCTCCAGGACGTCGAGGGCGTTCCGGAACAACGGGCTCATCGAGTCGAGCAGGGTGCGGAATGCGCCGAGGTCGGTGGTCACTTCGTGCGAGCTCTTGGTGACCAGGTAGTACCAGGACATCCCGACCGTGTACGAGAGCCAGGCCGCTTCTTCGGAGAGCGCGCCCGCGGCCGCCGCGTCGTCGACGGCCGCGTGTGCCTGCCGCACCCACCCCACCACCGGCTGCCGGGCCATCAGCTCGCGCAGGTCCGGCCGATGGCCGTCCTGGAAGACCGCCTGGAGCCGCCGAGCGTGGAATTCGTACGTCAAGGCCGGTTCCGGAACCGGGAGCCCGATGCCGTGGCCGACCGCTTCCAGGACCGCGTCCGCGTGGCGCTGGTCTCCGGTCTGTTCGAACAGGTCGCTGTGCGTCTCGGCGAGCCGGCTCCAGACGAGCCAGTCGTCCCCGGCGTCCGGGCCCTGTCCGGTGGCGCCGCGGGCCAGCCACTCGGCGGCCGCGGTGAGGTCGGCGAGGCTGCCGGTTTCCTCCCCCCGTTCGAGCAGTGCTTCGCCGTACCACACCGCGGTTTCCGGATCGGTCGGGTCGGCGACGACGGCGAGGCTGTCGATGATCCGGTCGAGGTCGTCGGGATCCGGGTTCCCGGCCCGGCGCGTCAGCAGGAGCCTGGCCAGCAGCAGGTGACGCATCGGCCGTGCGGGGTCGTCGTGCGGGGTGGCCTCGACGGCCGCCGTCGCCAAGGCGAGGGCGGTGTGGAGGTCGTCCGGGTCCTCGTCCTTCGCGTAGCGGTCGCGGTGGAGTCCCGCCAGTGCCGACATCCCCTCCGGCAGCATGGGATGCCCGGCCGGCAGGCACCCCACAGCGTTGTCCACCAACCGGATCGCGTGCCGCAGGTCGATGTCGGCGGCCAGGAGGTCGTACCGGACGCTGAGCAGCCGGCCGCGGTGCAGGTCCAACAGCGCGCGATCGGCGGGGTCCGCCAGTTGCTCGCCCAGCGCGGACAACACCGCCAGTGTGTCGTCGAGTTCGTGCCGCCGCGTCTCGGCGGACAGGTGTTCGTCGCTCCACAGCGCTGCCAGCCGGTCCGCGTGGATGTCGGCGACCGTGAGCACCGCTTCGGCGTGCTCATCGGCGGTCGTCGCGGTCGCGACCGCCTGCTCGCCCCAGTGCAGCGCCACGGTCCACTGTGCACTGTCCCCGGCGATGGCCCGGTAGGCGTGCCCCACTGCGAGCGCGGTCCGCCAGGAGCACGACAGCGGGTCGTCGGCGGCGAAGGCGAGCCCGTGCTCGAGCAGGAGTGCCGCGGTGTCGAGGTCGGCCGCGAAGCCGGGGGCCGAGTCGTCGAGTGAATCCACCAGGAGGTAGCCGACGGCCCCGGTCCGGCTCGCATCCACGGCCGCCGGATCACGCTCGACCTGCGCGGCCAGCTCGCCGGCCCGGCGGCGGAGCTCGGCTTCGCTCAGGTGCCCGGTCGTCATCGGAACAGCATCAGCCGAGCACCACGCGGCGCGAACCGACCTTCTCGGCCGAATCTCGCACCTTTCCCGACGCCGGGATGGCCCGGTCGCGCAACTGGCGGACCTCGTCGATCCGCTCCGGTGCCGAACGCACCAGGGGCACGATGTTGCGGAAGGCGTTGCGGTAGAACTCGACCGGCACGTCCCGGTCGTCGGCGGCGGCGATCGCCTCGTAACCGATCTCCTTCACGGCCGCTTCGACGTCCGAGCCGGCGAACCCGTCGCTCAGCTGCACGAGCTCCTCGACGACCTCGTCCGCCACCGGGACGCGCAGGTACTTGCGCAGGTAGATCCGGATGATCTCCCGGCGCTCGTCGGCGTCGGGCAGGTCCACGAAGAACATGTCGTCGAACCGGCCACTGCGCAGCAGCTCCTGCGGCAGCGCCCGGACGTCGTTCGCGGTCGCGACCACGAAGACCCGGGCCGGGGACTCCTGCAGCCAGTATAGGAACTGGCCGACCAGCCGGGTGGTGACGCCGGTGCTGTCCGTGCCCGAGCCGGCCAGCCCCTTCTCGATCTCGTCGATCCAGAGCACGCACGGCGCGACGGCGTCGGCCGTGGCGAGTGCCTCGCGAAAGCGGCTCTCGGACTGGCCGACGTAGTTCCCCAGCACCGACGCGATGTCCAGCCGGTACAGCGGGAGCTGCCAGTCACTCGCGATCGCTTTGGCCGACAACGACTTGCCGCACCCCGGGACGCCGACGAGGAGCACCCCGCGGGGCGGCCGCATCCCGCGGTCGCGCAGGTCCATGGTCAGCAGCGGACGCTTGCGGTCCAGCCACCGCCGCAGCCCGGCCAGACCGCCGACGAGGTGGTCGCCGGCGCGCACCGGGACCCGTTCGATGCCGGCCAGCTCGCTGAAGATGGAGTCTTTCGCCCGGCCCAGCTCGACCAGTTCGGCCTTCGTGATGGACTTCCGCACCACGAACGTGGCGAGGATGTTCAGTGCCTCGATCTTCGTGACCCCGGTGAGGATCGACGCGGCCTCCTCACACTCGGCGGGACCCCATTCGATGCGGATTTCGCCGGCGTACTGGTGCAGGAAACCCTCGATCTCCGCGCGCATCTCGTCCACGTCGGGCAGGTCGAGCGTGACCGCCATCCCCATGCGCTGCAGGGTGTTCCAGGTCGGATCGGCGGTGATCACCATGATGCACCCGCCGTGCTCCTCGGCCAGCTGGGCGAGGTCGACGAACCGCCGCGAGATCTCGTTGTCGTCGCCGAGGTGCTGGACGTCGGTGAACACGACGGTCTGGTTCGCTCGCGCCTGGAACCATTCGCCGGCCAGGTCGAGCGCACCGAGCAGCGACTTGTCGTCGGAGAGCACCTGCCGGTTCTTGAGGTCCCGCAGGCCCTGGCTGAGCGTGTGCACGACGATGTCGAGCTGTTTCTTCGTGGCGAGTTCGCCGAGCATCTCCAGCGCGCGCCCGCGTTCGACCGTGCGGACGGACACGAACGGAATGCGCGCCAGCAGGTACGACTCGATGCGAGCCTTGGTCTCCGCCCCGTTGGGCATGTTCCTGTTCTCCCTAGTCGAGGATGACCCGGCGGCCGCGCGCCGGTCCGGCGGGCGAGGGGGCCGCCGGCCGGGTCAGCGCGGGCTCGAGGCTGTTCTGCCGGACCGCGTTGCGCAGCGAAACCGGCGCGTCGCGCACGGAGTCCTCGAGACTTCGCTGCGCTGACGAGATCGTCTCCCGGAGCGCGTCGGCCACGCTGGTGCGCAGCTCGGCCGGCAGTCCGGGGTGGACGGTGAAGGTCACCAGGGGGCCGAGCCGCTTCCGCGCGTCCGCGAGGACGACCGGGAGCACGGTCATCGCCCGCTCCGGCCGGGCGAGCAGCAGCTGCTGGTCGCGCGAGAATGCCTCCTGCCAGCGGCGCACGCGGTCGTGGAAGGCGTCGGCGACGTGCCGGGCCAGCCGTTCGACCATCTGCGGCCCGAGTTCGGCGTCGATCGGCGGCAGGTGACCCGCCGGCAGGTCCTCGCCCCGGCCGAAGGCCGCGAGCCAGCTCACCCACGCGGCGTACGGTCCGGGCGTCCGGTACACGCCGTCACTTCCGGGGGTGCCGTCGAAGGAATTCGGCGGGCGGCAGCAGGTCCCAGCCGGGCAGGTCCAACGCGACCTCGTCGTCCTGGAGGGTGTGCCGGGGCTGCGGCTCCTCGGGACGTTCGGGGCCGTCCGGCCGACCGGTCATCGCTCTCGGCATCTCACGCTCCTCGCTTCGCGCCGGGCGCCGGTGCCGCGAACGCCGTGCTGTTCAACCGGTTCAGGTACGAGCGCAGGGCTCCGGCCAGGGCGAGTTCGCGCTCCCACTCGGCTCGCAGGTCCACCAGCTCGGCGATGCCACCCCGCAGCTGCGCGACCGCGACGGCCCGGCGCTGCTCGCCTTGGCGCCGCAGTTCCTGACGGCGTGCGGGTAGCGCGCGGGCCTGGTAGGCGGACCAGCCGGCGAGGCCCGCCGTGCCGAGGAGGAAGAACACCGCGAGTCCGGGATTGTGCGCCAAGCCCGCCCACAGCGCCAGCAGCAGCACCATCCCGGCGGTGATCGCGGACGCCAGCGGCGGGCCGGTGAACTTCACCTTCGCGACCGCCGCTTCGGTTTCGGCGTCGATGTGCGCGGCCAGGCCGGTGACGAGGTCGGCCTCACCGGTGGTCTGGTCGATCCGCGCCGACCACCCCTCGAGCCGGAATTCGACGGCCGCGGGCTGCGCGGCGACGTTGGCCGCCTCCAGCCGTCCGGCGCCCTCGACGATCCAGTCCTTCGCGAGCGCCACCGCGAACCGCTGGGTGCCCGGCGAAGTGCCGGTGCGCGGGTCGCCCACCGCCGCGTTGCTGACCAGGGTGAGGAAGTCGACCGTCTCCTCGTGCAGCGGGGCGGCCGTCTGAACCGCCTTCGCCGCTTTGGTCTTGTCGCCGTCGGCCTTGACGATCTCCTGCAGCTCGTGCTCCTTGCGCCGCAGGGGAGCTTCCTCGACGTCGTAGCCGGTGACGAGCCCGTCCAGGATGTCGTCGACGCGCTTGCGCAAGTCCTCGCTCTGCGGCAGCTCGCCGGTGAACAGGCCCCGGAACCGCTCCTCCGCGGTGCGGTGCACGGTCGCTCCTTCGTAGAGCTCCTTGAGCTGCGGCCAGGTGGGGCTGATGTCCGGCAGCACGGTGTACCGCGGGTCGACCGGCCGCCGGTCGGCGTCGAGCAGACGGGCCCACCGGTCCACCTGCCGGTCGACGATGTCGCGGTCGTCGGCGAGGCGCTCGTACCACTCGCCGAGCTGCCGCATCACGAGGTGCTTCGACTCGTGCCCGAACGCGCCGGTGCTGACCGCGTCGAGGATGACGGTGAACTCGCGCGACAGTCCGGTGGGGTCCTGACGCGCGGTGTACTGGCGCAGCCACCGCGCGGTGGCCTCGTTGCGCTGGTGCCGGCGAAGCACCAGTGCGAAGAAGAGGGCGGCCTTGTCGTTGTCCCGGCGGGTCGTTTCCACCAGGGCCTTCTGCGCGAGGTCCGGATCGTCGCGGATCCAGGCGGCGACGGCCACGAGCGCGGGGGCGAGCCAGTAGCGCGGGGTGACCAGCATCAGCTCTTCGGACAGCTGGCGCATCGTGCCGTGCGTGACGATCCCGATGTCCAGTGCCTGCAACGCGCCGGTGGCGAGCCGGCGCACTTCGGCGAAGTGCCCGAAGTTCGTTTCCAGCTCTTGGCGCACCTGGATGATCTCGGTGTGGGCGACCTGCAGGTTGTGCCGGAGCTCGTCGCGGCGCAGGAACTCGGTGAACTCCGCGCGCAGGCCGAGCAATTCACCCTGGGTTTGGTCCTGTGCGACGGCGACCTGGCCGATCGACTGCTGGAGCACGGCCTGCTGCTGGTGCAGCGCGTCCTGCGAGTCGGCGAGTTGGCCGACCGCCCGCCTGATGTCTCTGAAGGCATTGGCGACTTGGGGGTCGGTCACGATTCACCTTCCAGGAGCACGACCGAGCCGTCCGCGCGCACGCAGACGAGCCGGTCCGGGTAGACCTCGACGGCCAGGTAGGCCGGTGACACGGCGAGGGCACGGGCGCGTTCGAGTGCCGCGGGCAGCGCCTGACCGCGGCGGTAGTGCTCGACGATCGACCCGTCCAACGCCAGGGTGTGCACTTCGAACGGTTCGCCGAGAAAGCATTCGGCCACGATGCCGAACGGGATCGTGTGATATTTTTCGGCGAATTCGCGGCGGACTCCGTCGACGAACTCGTCGATCTCCACCGCGCTGAGACTTCCCGACGCGTCGAGAGCGCGAACCGCTCGGAGGTAGTTCTCGGATCGGCGACCGGATTTCAGCCTGCCGCCGCTCGCCGACGTGCTGGTCGTGGCGCGCTGCGACCGGGAAAGTATCCCGTTCTGCCGGGTGATCAATGGTTTCGGCACTGTGCCGGCTCCCTGGGGTGAGGCATTTCCTGTCCCTAGTCGTCGCGTGCGCGGCGGCTATTACGGATACCGTCAGCATCACCCGGATGGCCCAACGGATCAGCCCGCCGCCAGGACGAGCAGGGCCGCCGCGGCCGCGAACCAGGCCGCGGCGGCGGCCGCCGCGAAGACTCGGGTGAGCCGGCCGGACGCGGGCGGCCGAGGCCGCAGGACCCGGCCGGTGTCGGCGACCACCAGCTGCCGCACGATCACCCGGCCCGATCGGTCGCGCCGGCCGTAGGCTTCGACGGCCGTGCCCCTTCCCGGCATATCAGGGCCCAGGTTCCCGGCCACGACGCAGACGTGTTCCGTTCCCGTTACGTCCTTCAACACGAGGTCGGCGACGTCCACGGTTCGTGACCGCACTCGCTCCTGCAACGGCAGAACCCACGGCCACCAGGGTGTTTCGGGCTCCCTGGCGGACCGGGGCAGCGTCGACCTCAGGCCGGCGCCGACCAGCGGGAGAACCGCAGCGGCGGCGCCGCAGGCCACCAGCAGCGGGCCGAGTGACGCGTGTGCCAGCACGGCCAGAACCAGCGCTACGGCCGTGAGCGCCGCCCCGATCCGGCTCGCCCACACGAAGCTCCGGTGCACGACCGGTTCCTGACGGACGGGTCCGGATCGGACGACCGTCCCGGTCGCCAGGCGCCCGGGAACGCGGGGTGGCGGTTGCGTCCCGGCCGCGACTCGCCCCGTGGGCGCGACCGGGCGGCCGCCGCACGCCGGGCAATCGGTGTCCGTCGTGCTCAGCGGTGCGCCACAGGAAAGGCAGGATGCCGGCATGATCGTCATTCCTCACCATCGCGGAGTTCGCGGAACCCGAAACAGAACGCGAGCCGGATGCGATTGTGTCGGGTGATGGCGCGCCCGGGAAGTCTCGATTGAGAAACGCTCACCCCGCGCGGCCGCCGAGGTGAAAGGTGCCCGAAGTGAACGGATCTCCGGTTTTCGACGACCCCGGGAACGAGTCGCCCGCGCGGAGTTCGTTGTGGGGCCCGGCGCGGGCTCCCGCCGAATCGACGGAACGCCCGGAATACGCGGAGTTCCAGCCTGGCGGCCCGCCCACGGAACCGATCGCGGCGATCCCGCCCGAGCCGTCCGGTGCGGTCGAGGAGCCGCTACCAGCGTCCGGAGGGGCGAAGAGCACCAGCCGGGTGAAGGTCGTGATCGGCGCTGCCGTGACCGCGTTCGCCGCGGTGACGGCGGTCATCGTGGTTTCCGCGGTGACCTACCGGCCCGCACCGCGGTCCGACGCGAACAGTCAAGTCCTGGGGGCCGGAAGCGGCGCGGGCGCCTACTCCAGCTACGCCCCGACTTACGCTCCCACGTACGTCTTGACCGAGACGCCGACACCGACGACGGCGTCCACGACGGAAACCTCTTCGGCGACGTCGATGTCGTACTCCCCGGGCGCGGTGCCCGACGGCTACCAGCGGGTGACCGGCCCGGCGGGCGTGTCGGTCAGCATCCCGGCCGACTGGTCGGTGCAGCGGGGCGCGTTCGCGACGACCGACGAGGCCGACGCTCCGGACGGGTCCGGCTCGATCATCCGGTACAGCGGAAGCCCGACGCCGGTGCTGTCGCTGCGGGACGCGGTGGTGGAGCTGGAGCGGAACACGCCCACCATCCGCAAGGAGTACGAGCGGCTCCGCCTCGACGAGCTCGCCTCCGGCGATGTCGTGTGGGAGTTCCGGTTCACGACGAAGGCGGGCGTCCAGCGCCATGCGCTCGGCCGGTACTGGCGCGCGAACGACCACGACTACGCGGTCTACGGCTCGGTCGACGAATTCCACTGGACGGACTTCCAGCCGACTCTCGACGTCCTGGTGCAGACGGCGGCGCCACGCTGACCGGCGGCTGCTCGTAACGGCAGTGGCGACGGCAGCGAATGGTCCGGTGAACCGCCGCACCGAGACCGAGCAAGGCCGATCCGGCGCGGGCCAGCGCGGTGATCGGTGCCAGCCACGGCCATGCGGCCACGAGATCGAGCAGGGTGATCAGCATCGTTCTCCTCCAGACGGGGATTGCGGCCAGGACAGCGTCACCTCCCCGGTGTTCAACCTGCGGCAGCTGTCCTGAACTGAACGAACTGAACGAAGCGGGGGAGCGCCGGTGCGGGCGGAAAGCGGCCACGACGTGTTGCGGCTCTTGTACGAGGCCGTCGGATCGCCGGGCTACCAGGATCTGGTCGACTCCGCCGACCGGAAGGGCGCCCTGCTCAGCAAGGGCACGATCAGCAACCTGCTCGGCGCCAGGACCGAGCCGCGACGCCGCACGGTGCTGGTCTTCGTCGAGGCGTGCCTGACCCACAGCCCGCGCGCGCGGAGGTCCGCGCTGTTCCGCGAACTGCCCGCCGAGGCGCGCGATCCGGCCTATTGGGTCGACCGCTGGGACAAGGTGACCGGCAAGCCGGCCCGGGTTTCCGCGAGAGCCGGATGGGACTTCTTCATCGTCTGCCGCAGGCCCGACGCGCCCGCTGCCCAGCGCCTGACGGAACTGCTGCAGCCGCGCAGCCGCGTGTGCGGCAGCGTCGTCTTGGCTCCGGACACCCCGCGGCAGGAGTTCGAGCAGCAACACCGTGCCTCCGCCGTGACGGTCGTGCTCGTCTCCGAAGCCGGCCTCGGAGAAATCCGGCCATCGGTCGAAGTCGCCGCCGACCTCGTCCGGCGCGATCCGGACAGCCACCTCGTGGTTTCCGTTTTGCTCGACGCCACGGCGAAGCTCCCCGGGGAACTCGCCGGGACGGAAGTCCTCGACGATGCGCTGCCCGTCATCGCCGAACGCCTGCTGAAGCTCCTCTCCTCCCGGCGCCGCCCGCACGCACCGGGAGCGGCGGAGCTTTCCGACACGACAGTCGGCCTGCTGAGCGCGATCGACGACCACCTGCTGGGCCGGGCGTCACGCCACGGCCAGACGGTCGAGGCGCTGCTCGAAGAGTTCGGTGATCCCGCCTTCGCCGAGCGGGCACGCCGGCACGGGCTGCAGGCCGCGCTCGTCCTCCGCGGAGCGGAGAACCACGACGAAGCAGTGCGCCACTGGACCAGGGACGACGACGGGACCGCCGCACTCGCGCTCGACCGCTTCCGCGACCACCTGTCCGAGGCGATCGAAGCCGGCCGGTTCTCTCTGCCGGCCGCGCTCGCCGAGCAGGTCGCCGCCACGGTGCGCGGTGGTGCGACCGGGCAGCGCTTGCTCGAGGGCTTCACCGCGCCGGTCCGGTCGACCTCTCGCGAATTCGTCGTGGCGGAGAAGGCGCAGCTGGAAACCTTCCACACGAAACTCGACGAACGCGGTCGCCGGTTGACGCCGGCCGCGCGGCAGATGTGCGTGCTCCCACCGGTCGATCAGCGGTTCTGCGGACGCGACCGGCTGCTCGAAGCCGTGCCGGTCGCCTCCGTCGTCTGGCTCTTCGGTGCGCCGGGGACGGGCACGTCGGCGGTGGCCGTGCACCAGGCCCACCAGGTGTCGGAAGACTTCGACACGGTGCTGTACCTCGATCTGTACGGCATGACCCCGGAAAGCCGCCGCAGTGCGCGGACCGCCGCGCGGATCCTCCTGGATGCGCTGGGCGAGCGGATGGTCGCCGACCTCCGCGAAGACGAAGCACTCTACGAACGGCTGGCCGCGGCCCTTCGCCGGACGAAAACCCTGCTCGTCCTCGACAACGCCAGGGACGCCGACCACGTCGCACCGATCATCCGGGCCGGCGGCCCGCAGGCCACCCTGATCACGTCGCGTCAGCGAGTGCAGAGCTTCACCGAGCGCACGGTCCGGGTTCCCGCCCTGGACCGGAAGGCGTCGGTCGAGCTCCTGGACAGCTACGCCTCCGACATCACGGAAGACCTCCTCGACCGGCTGGCCGAACTCTGCGACGACCTGCCTCTCGCGTTGCGTCTCATCGCGGCCCGCCTCGGTGATCCCGAGCTCCCACCGGATGAGATCGCGCGACTGCTGGCCGCCGAACGCACCCGGCTCGACCTGTTGCAAGCCGGTGACCGAGCGGTTCGCGCCGCGATCGTCTTCACCTACAAGGATCTCAAACGGCTCGCCCGGCGTGCCGCCCGGTACCTGTGATCGGCTTCGGCGCCGTGAGCGACGCCGAGGAGATGGCGGCCGGGCTCGACGACTTCGAGGACCGCACTTCGCTGGCCCTGCACCGAGTCGTGGACGCCAGCCTGGCGCGGTGCGCGCGTGGCCCGAACGGCCCGATGCGGTTCCGGATGACGCCGCTGATCCGGCTGGCCATGCGCGAACGGTCGGCGAAGGAGGACGCGAGCAGCGACATCGCCGACTACCAGCGACGCGTGGCCCGGTACCTGGCCGACCAGCTCACCGCGATCGTCGGGCGGACGGGCGGCGACCCGGAACTCGAGGTCGACCCGACCAGGGCTCACGCGGCGCTCACGGCGGCGGTGACCGGTGAGTGGTGGAGCACGGCGTTGGACATCGGCGAGAACCTGCGGGCGATCTACCAGGCCGAGTTCGATCTCGCCGGGGTGGACGCCACGACCACCGAGCTGGTGAAGGTCCACCTGGCCCTCGGGGAGCCGAAGAAGGCCGTGCGAGCGGCCAAGGGCGCGGCGGTGGACCTGAGATCGAGCGCCCAGCACCGATCCTCGGCGCTCGGCTGGGCGCAGGAGAGCGTGGCATTGGCCCGGGTCCACGACGTCTCCGGCGAGCAGGTCGGGTGCTGCTTGTTGTGCGCGGGCATCGCCTTCCAGCTCGAAGACAAGGAAAAGGCCGTCGAATACTCGCGAATGGCGGTCGAACTGAGCGATCCCACGGCGGCCGGCGCCATCCGGCCCCTGGTCAACCTGGGAAAACTGCTCGTCGACGTCGGCGAGCCGGAAGAGGCGGCGGTCACCCTGCGCCGCGCCGCCGATCTGGCCGATCGGGCCGGTAGCGTCGACGACCGGGCTGCCGCCCACTTCGAATTCGCCGCCGCGTTGAGCGAGCTGGGAAACAACGCCGAGGCGGCAGCGGCCTGGGCCCGGTCCGCCGAGTTGTACGTCGCGGGGAACGAATGGATGAACGCCGCCATCGCGAAGGAGAACGAAGCCGGGGTTTCTCCCGAGCCCGCAGCGGTCGCGGCGCTGACGGACGCGGTGGCCAAATTCCGGAAGGCGGACGAGCCCGCCCGTGCGCTGGCCACCCTCTGCCAGTTGTCCGCGTCCGTCTTCAGGGCCACGCAGGCACCGGAGGAGGCGCTGCAGGTGCTGGATGAAGCCCACGACATCACGTCGGGCCAGCCGGAGCTCGCGCACGAGGTGGAAGTCCGCATGGCGTGTCTGCGTGCCATGCTCGGGCGATTGGCGAAACTGCCCGACGGCGAGCCGCCCCAGCGTCTGGCCGAACACGACGCCTACCGGAACGCCCGGGACGCGCTGCTGCACAGCCGCGACCCCGTGGCGCTGCTCCGGCTCGTTCTGCATCCGGTGATCGAGCAGCCGGAGTACCCGGATCCTTGGGTGTTCGAAGAACAGGGCAGCCATGACCGCAGACTCGAGATCGGCTAGAGCCGGCCCGGCGAGGTTCCGGCCGCCGCGGCCCCGCCGGCTCCACCGCACATAAGGTGGGCAGTGTCGTCACGAGCAGAGGAGTTCGCATGGAAGGCATCAACCCCGCGGTTCCGCCCAGCGGCACCGGCTGCGCGGACTGCGACAGCGCGAACCCGCCGGGCTGGTGGTTCCACCTGCGCCGCTGTGCCGAATGCGGGCACATCGGCTGCTGCGATTCCTCGCCCGCCCAGCACGCCAGTGCCCACGCCGCCGCCAGCGGGCACCGGATGGCGCGCAGCTTCGAGCCCGGCGAAGCCTGGTTCTGGGACTACACCGACGAGGTCCTCTACGAATCCGGCCCGGCGCTCGCCGCGCCCGAACACCGGCCGCTCAGCCAGGCCGTGCCCGGGCCCGCCGGCCGTGTGCCCGAAGACTGGACCCAGCACCTGCACCGGTAATCATTCCTGTCTCGGACAACCGCGCCGACGTCCGGGACAGCGGCCGCGTCACCGGCGCCGACTGGTCGCCACCGGTCCCGACGATTTCCTGCTGTGGCAGGTGAACACGACCACGCGATGTTCGCCGGGATCAACGCGGCCTTCCGCGGGGTGGTCGGCTCCGAGTGGACGCAGACCGCCCGCCACTGCGCCATGACCGTCCCGCAGTGACGTTCACAGCCGGCGGAACCGGGCCTCCAGCAGCGCGAACACGCCGAACACGGCGATCCCCGCCGCGAGGGTCAGCAGCAACGCCTGCCCGTACGGCTGCACGGCCAGGGTCTTTAACGCCGGGTCCAGGCCGCCGGCTTTGGCGGGGTCGTAGCGGACGGCCGCCAGGACGAACATCGCCCCCACCGTGGCGTAGAGGACGCCCACCGCGCACCAGCCGATCTGGCCGAGGCGGGTGGTCGACGTGCGCACGGTGGGGGAGGCGCCGCCGAAGTCGAGGTCGCGGAGGAACTTCTTCCGCGCGCCGCGGTAGGCCAGCCACGCCGCGACCGCGATGACCACGACGCCGGCCGCGATCACCGCGACCGCGCCCCACGGCCGGCTCAGCACGCTCGCGACCACCGAGCCCGCCTTGCCGGACGCGCCCATCGCCGTCTTGCCCGCGCTGTAGGCGACGAGGCCGTACAGCACCACTTCGACCCCGCTGACCGAGCGTCGCACCCACCGCCGCCGGGGTTCCACGTGCCGGTGGCCGGTGATCGCCTCGGCGAGCTGCCAGAGGGCGAGCACCCCGGTGCCGGCGGCGACCAGCCACAGCAGCCACGCGCCTCCCTCGGAGGCGACGATCTGCAGTGCGCCCGCCTTGTCGGCGCGCTCGTTGTCACCGAGCGCCACCTGCACGGCCAGCCACGCGACGATGAGGTGCACCGCCGCGTAGCAGGTCAGCCCGATCCGGGCGAGCAGGCTGAAAACTCTCAGTTCGGACATGAAAGTGAGTTTTACTCACCTTGGCGGGTTCGGCAGCGCGAAGCGGTGACCCGGTGCAGGCCGCCTCCGCAGGCAGGGTTCCGGCGCGACGGCCCGTCCGACCCCGCCGATCAGGGGTCGGGCGGGCACCAGGTGTCGGACGTCGGCCCGTCGGCGGCGCCGCAGAAGCCGTGCACCGACTTGTCGACTTCGCCGCCCGACACGCCCATCACCGCGACCGGCTTGTTCTGCGGCACGTTCCGGCCGATGTCGCCGCCGTAGTCGATCGTGCCGGTGACGCCTTCGAGGTACTTGTTGACCTGCTCGACCCCCGGGCGCGAGGTGTGGATGGCGGTGATCTCGCGCCAGATCGCGCCCGGCGTCACCGGGATCTCGGCCGCCGTCTCGCGCAGGTACGCCGCCGCGACGATCATCACCTGCGCGGCGTCGTAGGCGAGCGCGGCGTGGCCGTCGTACGAGCGGCCCTCCGGCGTCTGCTCGAACGGGAACAGCGTCTCGTCCAGCGTCTTGTAGAAGTCCAGCGCGGCGCCGCTCGGCTCGGTGACCGGCGAGGTGGCGAACGACAGGTAGTAGTAGGGCAGTGCGCGGTTGCGCTGCCGTTCGCCCTGGTCGGCGACGAACCGCGTGACGTCGTCGTCGCCGATCACCGTCGCCCGGCTGCCGCACTGCGCGGCGCTGCTGAGGAACTGGCCGAAGTCGGGCACGCCCCGGCCGGCGAAGAACGCCAGGCCGTCGAACGAACAGGTGTCCCGGCCCGCCGCGCCGGCGTTGCCCAGCAACGTCTCGCCGTACCGCACGTGCGACGGGGGCCCGCCGAGGCCGCCGTCCGGGGTGAACGCCCGCGCGTCGGCCTGGAAACCCTTGTCGCGGAACGACTTCAGGACGTCGTCGCGAAGGTTGGTGCTGTACACGTCGGCGTCGTCGTCGGAGTAGTAGACGCGCACCACGCGCGGACCCGGCAGCTGCTCGGCGAACCCGGCCGCCACCGCGGCCTCGCGCCGGTTCTGCGGTGTCACCTGGAAGTACATCGGATTCAGGTCGGCCAGCGGGTCCGCGGACAGCGTCGAGGCGACCATCGGCAGCCCGGCGTTGGTCAGGGCGGCGATGGTCCGCTGGGTCGGCGCGCTGCTCAGGTCCAGCCCGACCACCCCGACGATGCTCTTGTCCTGCTCGGCCTGCTGCCGCAGCTGGTTCGCCACCCGCACGCCTTCGCGCATGTTGCGGCCCGCGTTGGCGATGAGCAACCGGACGATCGGGTCGGCCGAGCCCGGCGCGTTGAGCTGCCGCAGCTGCGCGACCGCGAACCCTTCGAGGGATTCGCGTTCGGTGGTCAGCCCCTCCGCGAGGTTGTTGGACGAGGTCAGCGCCTCCAGCACGACGAGGGTGATGTACGGCCGTTCCGGGTGGGCTTCGTGCAGCCGTTCCGCGCGGTGGTTCTGGTCCAGCACGACCGCCTCGACCTGCCGGATCGTCGCGTCCGACGGCTGGAAGACGTCCTGGGAGCCGTCCGTGGCGCCGACGCACTCGGTGCCCGTCCAGGTCAGCCAGGGGTTGTCGGAGCCGCAGTGCTCGGCCCAGGTGTCGTGCCGGTCGTAGGCGACGAACCCGGCGACGAGGGCGACGAGGACGACCGGCACGCCGATCCGCGTCCACCGGCTCGCCCACCACGGCGGCCGGACCTGCTTGCGGAACCGGTAGTCACTGCCGAGGGTCTGCAGCATCTGCCGGACCTTCGGCTCGTCGTCGTCCCCGGGCGGCTGGACCCCGACCGGCAGGTACCACGCGGTCGGCCGGCGCTCCCGCCGGTCGCGTTCGAGCTGGTTCTGCCAGGCCACGTACGCAGCGCGCGCCTGCGCGGCCTGGAACTGCGGCCGGTGCGGCGTCGGCTCGGCGTCCGGCGGCGGCGCGGGGCTGGCGCTGACCACCAGCAGCGGGTCGAACCGCCCGACCTGGTTGCGGACGGAGTTGACCAGCTCCAGGAGCCGGTAGCCGCCGTTGCCGACGCTCACCTCGTCCAGCAGCAGCACGGGGTAGGTCATCCGGCGCCGCCGCCACACCCGCCACGGCCGCAGCCGGTAAGCCCGCCGCAGGTCCTCGAGGAAGGCGTTGAGCAGCAGGCGGCAGACGTATTCGGGGGCCTCTTCCTGCCACTGCCCTTCGGTGAGCCGCCGGGCGAACCGGACGAAGCTGCCGGACATCTCCGGCGCCAGGTGCGGTTGCCGCAGGAACCACCGGTACCGCCCGGAGAGCAGCGGCACCCGCCCGGTGACGGCGATCCGGAAGGTCAGCAGGGTGAGCCCGCGCACGAGCAGCGAAAAGACCTTCCAGACGCCCTGGTTTTCGGGCAGCTGCTTGACGGCGTCCTCGGCGGAGGAGCTGAACCGCTCGGCGAGGCTGATCCGCCGGATGGCCCGCCGCAGCACCCCGTCGGGATCCTCGCGGCCGTCGTGGTCCTGCAGCATCAGCCAGTAGACGAGGTCGAAGAGCGGGAAGGGAAGCCGGCTGGTGTGCGCGGTCGCGCTGTCGCCGAGTGCTTTCCGGGCGTCCCGCAGGATGTCCCGCACGACGGTGACGGAGTCGGCGGTCGCGGGCCCGGCTTCGTCCCGCCCTTCGTGCGCGGTGAGCTCCGGCCGCGCGTACCGGATGCTGCCCTGCGGTTTCGCGGTCTTGAGGCGTTCCGCGACGGCGGCGAGCACGTCCCCGCTTTCGGCGGGCCGCACGAGGCACACCATCGGCAGGCCCCGCCGTTCGGACCGTTCGTCCTGGTATTCGCCCCAGTGGCATTGTTCGTCGAGTTTCCGCGGCCGGTCCCCGAGCCGTGGCCGCAGGCAGAGCGCCCCGAGCAGCTTGACCAGTACGTCGGCACCGAGAAAGCCGAGCGGCCCTGTTCTCCCCATCGGGACAGAATGGCACATTTTCGGCGAAACCGGTTCCGCAGTTTTACCGTCACGGGCCCGGCGAGGCCTGGGTCACCCGGCTGCGCGGCGTGGAGACACCCGCCCTCGAAGCCCGGTTCGAACGAGGCAAGCCGGACAGGCGTAACAACTTACCTACGCAAACTCCGAAAAGCCCCGTCCGATTGTGTGTGCAGTTCGTGCACCCAAGTGCCGACTGTCCTCACTGGACTGTCCACAAACACCGCCTGGCCAAGCTGACTTGAGTGGACCGCGCCTCGCGGTCCAGCGGCCGAAAAACCTTTGCTCGGGGGAGTTCCACCGATTCGCGCGTGCCACCTACGCCCAGCTCGCGCCATGGCCATGTCCGCCTACCACGCCATCGACGCGCTGCCCGCGCCCGGAGGCAGCCGGGTCGCTCTGCACGCGGCCAAGTCGCCGCGCACCGTGGCGCTGATCGTGGCCTGCCTGCTCGGCCTGGCGGCCGTTCCTCGTGCCTTCCACCGAGCTGGGCGAGGACGCGCTGGAGACGCTCCTCGCACGGGCCGGCGCCACCCACGTGCTCACCGTCGAGGTCGAGAAGGCCAAGAACAACGGCCGACCGGCACGGCCTCCTTCGGCCCCACGTCGGCCTCACCATGACCAAAGCCCACCGGCAAGATCCTCATGAGAGAGGAACCCGCAGGTGGGCTTTGATTCAGTGGGGTGCGCCATCAGGGACTCGAACCCCGAACCCGCTGGTTAAGAGCCAGCTGCTCTGCCAATTGAGCTAATGGCGCCGGTGTCTGCCGGAGGCTTCCCTCGGCGACGTGGAAAAGATTAGCACCCCTCTCCGAGGCTGTTTCAGGGGGGTCCCCCAAGCCGGTTCCGGCATAGCTGCCCCGGCGTCGCGGCTGGTCGGGCACACTGTAGTCGGACATCGACGGCGAAACAGGCGGGTGGGCATGCGGGGTGTGACGGTGCGGCTGCTGGTGGTCGCCGGGGTGGTCGGACTGGCCGGGTGCAGCAGTACTCCTTCGGGTGAACCTCCCCGGGAGACAGCGCCGCCGTCGAGCCAGAGCAAGCCTGCGCCGAAGCCCGCCGTGCTCAGCCTTACGCCCGCCAAGGATGCGAAGGACGTCGCACCCGGGGAGCCGGTGAGCGTCACCGTCCAGGACGGGAAGGTCGGGGAGGTCAAGCTCACCGGGGCCGATGGCAAGGTCGTCGCCGGCAAGGCGCGGGCCGATGGGTCCGGGTGGGACTCCTCGGAGCCGCTCGGCTACAACAAGACCTACCAGCTGACCGCGACCGCCACCGGCTCCGACGGCAAACCGGTGACGCAGGAGTCGTCCTTCAGCACCGTCAAGCCCGCCCGGCAGCTCGGCGTCTCGGTGAACCTCGGCGAGGGCGAGACCGTCGGGGTCGGGATGCCGCTGATCTTCACCTTCACCGGCAACGTCGCCGACAAGGCCGCGGCCGAGAAGGCGCTGAAGGTCACCGCGGAGCCGGCCACCGAGGGCGCCTTCCGCTGGTTCGGCGACAAGCAGGTCACCTGGCGGCCGAAGGAGTACTGGAAGAGCGGCACCAAGATCAAGGTCGACGCCGCCGTCTACGGCAAGCCGCTCGGGAACGGCAGCTACGGCCGGGAGGACAAGGGAGCCAGCGCGACCGTCGGCGACAAGCTCGTCGCCGTCGCCGACGGCCAGACCCACCAGATGACGGTCACGATCAACGACAAGGAGGTCAAGACCATGCCGACCTCCATGGGCAAGCCCGGCCACAACACGCCGCAGGGCACCTATACCGTCATGAGCGAGCACACCGGCTACACGATGAACTCCGCCACCTACGGCGTCCCCGAGGACGCGCCCGGCGGCTACAGCACCTTCGTGCAGTACGCGGTCCGCCTGTCCTGGAGCGGCATCTTCTACCACTCCGCGCCCTGGTCGGTGCGGCAGCAGGGCCACAGCAACGTCAGCCACGGCTGCCTGAACCTGTCCACCGAGAACACGAAGTGGCTGATGGACACCTCCAAGAAGGGCGACATCGTCACCGTCCGGAACAGCGGCGGCCCGAAGCTCGAACCGACCGACGGCTGGAGCTTCTGGCAACTGTCCTGGGACGAGTGGCGGACGGCGGCGAACTAGCCCGAGCCGCGGACCAGCTCCCGCGCCTCGGCCTCGGTCGACACCGCGGGCCCCGAGCCCCACAGCGGCTTGTTCGCCGTCTCACGGCTGAAGTACACCGCGACCGCGCCGATCGCGCCCGCCGCCATCAGGTACCAGGCCGGCCAGAAGTCGTGGCCGGTGGCGGAGATCAGCGACTGCATCACCAGCGGGGTCGTGCCGCCGAAGAGCGACACCGAGATGTTGAATGCGATGGACAGCGCGCCGTACCGGATCGCCGTCGGGAACAGCGCGGGCAGCGCCGCGGGCATCGACACCTCGAAGCAGAGCAGCAGCAGGCCCAGCCCCATCAGCCCGAGGAACGTGAGCACGAGCCCGCCGTCGTGGACGAGCAGCATCAGCGGCCAGGACAGCACGAGGAACCCGAGGCAGCCGGCCATCATCACCGGCTTGCGGCCGACGTGGTCGGTGATCCGGCCGCCGACCATGATGATGAGCATCATCACGACCATGACGACGATGATCAGCAGCAGCCCGTGGGTGGCGTCGAGGTGCAGCTGCTCCGACAGGTACGTCGGCATGTAGGACAGCAGCATGTAGTCGGTGACGTTGAACACGAGGACCAGGCCGACGCAGATGAGCAGCGCGGGCCAGTACTCGGTGAACATCTTCCAGAAGGGCTCCCCGGACCGTCCCCGCTTCTCGGCCTCCTCGGCGTGCTTCTGGAACGCGGGCGTCTCCTCCAGCTTCAGCCGCATGTAGAGCCCGATGATCCCCAGCGGGCCGGCCACCAGGAACGGAACCCGCCACCCCCAGTCGAGCAACGTCTCGTGCGGCACCCAGGCCTTCATCCCGGTGACGACGGACGCGCCCAGCACGTACCCGGACAGCGTCCCGAACTCCAGCCAGGACCCCATGAACCCTCGCCGCTTGTCGGGTGAGTACTCGGCGATGAAGGTGGTGGCGCCGCCGTACTCGCCCCCGGTGGAGAAGCCCTGCACCATCCGCGCGAGCACCAGGAGGATGGGCGACCAGACGCCGATCGAGCTGTACGACGGGATCAGCCCGATGCACAGGGTGCCGATGGCCATCATGATCATGGTGACGGCGAGCACCTTCTGCCGCCCGATCCGGTCCCCGAGCGGCCCGAACACGAGCCCGCCGAGCGGCCGCATCAGGAAGGCGGCGGTGAAGGCGCCGAACGTCCCGATCAGCCGGACGCCGGGAGACACGCTGGCCGGGAAGAACACCTCGGCGATGGTGTCGGCGATGTAGGCGTAAACGCCGAAGTCGAACCACTCCATGGCGTTGCCGAGCGCGGCGGCCCCCACCGCCCGCTTGAGCAACGACCGGTCGACGACGGTGATGTCCTCGTACCGCAGCTTCTTCTTACGACCCCGGATCTTCGGTGCTGAACGTGCCACCAGAACACCGTGCACCGGCATTCGGCCGCTCGCACGCTGAGCCATCCGGTCGTGAGCGTTGCCACGGACGGCCGAACACAAAACCCCAGCTCGGACCGAAGATCCAAACTGGGGTGATGGGGTGAGCGACGGGTTTCGAACCCGCGACCTCCTGGACCACAACCAGGTGCTCTACCAGCTGAGCTACGCCCACCATCGCCGAGGGGATCCGCTTGCGATCACCTCGCTGGCAGTAATCGTAGCGGGTGCCCTCGACCGCTTTTCACCGGGTCACCTCTGGTGGTGTTCCTGCACTTCAGCGGCGGCGGCCTTGGCTTCTTCGCTGGTGGGGCCGGGCTGGGGGACGAAGGCGACGCGCCGGTAGTAGTCGAGTTCGCCGATGGATTCGCGGATGTCGGCGAGGGCCCGGTGGGCGAGGCCCTTCTCCGGCTTGGCGTAGTAGATGCGCGGGTACCAGCGGCGGACGAGTTCCTTGACGGAGGAGACGTCGACCATGCGGTAGTGCAGGTGGGCGTCGAGCGCGGGCATGTCGCGGGAGATGAAGCCGCGGTCGGTGGCGATGGAGTTGCCGGCGAGGGGCGCGGTGCCCGGCTCGGGGACGTGCTCGCGGATGTAGTCGAGGACGCGGCGTTCGGCTTCTTCGAGGGTCACCGTGGAGCGGCGGACTTCTTCGGTGAGGCCGGAGTGGGCGTGCATCTCGCGGACGACTTCGGGCATCCCGGCGAGCTTTTCCTCGTCGGCGTGGATGACGATGTCGACTCCGTCGCCGAGCACGTTCAGCTCCGCGTCGGTGACGAGGGCGGCGATTTCGATCAACGCTTCCTTGCCGAGGTCGAGCCCCGTCATTTCGCAGTCGATCCAGACTAGGCGGTCGGTCACCTGGTGACCCTAACCCGACACGGGGATGCGAAGGGCGTTACCTGCGCGTACGGCGCGTTACGCTCCCGGTGTGGTCCAGGACACACGATCGGGGAGCTGCGAGTGACCGAGCAGGCGTCGCCGGCGAGTGAGATCGCCGCCGGATATGCGAGTGAGGGTGCCGCGCTGGAGCTGGGTGCGGTGGTGATCGACGGGCAGGTGGACACGGCCGCGGCCGTGCGCCTGCCGTTGGCGACGCTGAACCGGCACGGGCTGGTCGCCGGCGCGACCGGGACCGGCAAGACGAAGACGTTGCAGCTGATCTCGGAGCAGCTGTCGGCGGCCGGGGTGCCGGTGGTGCTCGCCGACGTCAAGGGCGACCTGTCCGGACTGGCTGCGGCCGGCGAGGCGAACGACAAGGTCACCAAGCGTGCGCAGGAACTCGGCGACGACTGGGCGGGCGCGGCGTTCCCGGTGCAGTTCCTGTCGCTGGGCACCGGCGGGAAGGGCTCGCCGATCCGGGCGACGATCACCAGTTTCGGGCCGGTGCTGCTGTCCAAGGTGCTGGGGCTCAACGAGACGCAGGAGTCCACGCTCGGGCTGATCTTCCACTGGGCCGACCAGCGCGGCTTGGCGTTGCTGGACACGAAGGACCTCCGGTCGGTGATCACGCACCTGACCAGTGACGAGGGCAAGGCGGACCTCAAGGGGATCGGCGGGGTCTCGGCGGCGACGGCCGGGGTGATCCTGCGCGCGCTGTCCAATCTGGAGGCGCAGGGCGGGGAGGACTTCTTCGGCGAGCCCGAACTGGACGTGCACGACCTCATGCGCGCTCGCGACGGCAAGGGCGTCGTCACGCTGCTGGAGCTGGACAACCTGCAGTCGAAGCCGGCGCTGTTCTCGACGTTCCTGATGTGGCTGCTGGCCGAGCTGTTCGAGGAACTGCCCGAGGAGGGCGATCTCGACCAGCCGAAGCTCGTGTTCTTCTTCGACGAGGCCCACCTGCTCTTCGCCGACGCGTCGAAGGCGTTCCTCGAGCGCATCGAGCAGACCGTGAAGCTGATCCGGTCGAAGGGCGTCGGCGTGTTCTTCTGCACGCAGCTGCCCACGGACATCCCGAACGCCGTGCTTTCGCAGCTCGGCGCGCGGATCCAGCACGCGCTGCGGGCGTTCACCCCGGACGACCAGGCGGCGCTGGCCAAGACGGTGAAGACCTACCCGAAGACGAAGTTCTACGAGCTCGACACGGCGTTGACGTCGCTGGGCATCGGCGAGGCCGTCGTCACGGTGCTGTCGGAGCGCGGTGCGCCGACGCCGGTGGCGTGGACGCGGCTGCGGGCGCCGCGGTCGAAGATGGGCTCGATCGGCGACGAGGCGATTGCCGCTGCGGTGTCTTCGTCGGACCTGCACGCGAAGTACGCCGAGACGATCGACCGGGAGTCGGCCTACGAGAAGCTGGCCGCGAAGGTCGCCGCCGCCCCTGAGGCCGCGCCGGCTCCCGCGCCCGAGGCGCCGGCACCTGCGCCCGAGAAGGACGAGCCCGGCTTCATCGAGTCCGCCATGAAGAACCCGGCCGTGAAGTCGTTCATGCGGTCCGCGGCGAGCGCGCTGGGCCGGGAGATCACGCGCGGGCTGTTCGGCAACCGGAGGCGCTGACAAAACCTGACGCAAGCTGTCAGGTATGGCTGCCAGGCTGGTGCCACCTTCGAAAGGAAATCAGCCATGACCAGCACTGCCGCCGCGTCGTTCGTCCTCGACAAGTGGGAACCGCGGGCGACCGACGAGGCCGGGGGCACCGAGTTCGCCCGGGTGGCGATCGGCAAGACGTTCACCGGCGCGGTCGAGGGGACCAGCACCGTCGAGATGCTTTCGGCGTCCAACGCGACTTCGCGCGCGTACGTCGCCTTCGAACGTCTCGAGGTCTCGGTCGACGGCCGCAAGGGCGGCTTCGTCCTGCATCACTCGGCCGACGACTCCGGCCTGGCGCTGAAGATCCTCACCGGCTCGGGCTTCGGCGAACTCGCCGGGATCGCCGGGATGGCGAGCATCGAGATCGACGAGGAGAAGAACCACCTCTTCACCCTCACCTACACGCTCTGAGCAGCGCGAAGGCCGTTTCGAGAGCCCCCGATTGACTCTCGAAACGGCCTTCGCGGTGTTCTCCCGCTCCCCGAAGCGGGGGGACGGGCCGCCCCGACCACGGCCCGTCCGCGTCCTAGTTGTTCACGATCTGGTCGACGATCTTCTTGGCGTCGTTGATCGGGATGGCGAACCCGATCCCGACGCTGCCCGCCGCACCGTTGGCCGAGGCCGAGGGGCTGTAGAGCGCCGAGTTGATGCCGATCACGTTGCCCTGGGTGTCGACCAGCGCGCCACCGGAGTTGCCCTGGTTGATCGCGGCGTCGGTCTGGATCGCGGTGTAGCTGGGTGAGTCTTCGCTCTGGTTCGACGTGCGGCTGAACGGCGAGCGCTGCTGCTCGCCCTGCCCGATGTCGGACAGGTTCCGGTTCAGCGCGCTGACGATGCCGGTGGTGACGGTGTTCTGCAGGCCGCCCGGCGAGCCGATCGCGACCACCGACTGGCCGACGACGAGCTTGCTCGAGTCGCCCAGGCCGGCCGCGGTCAGGCCGCTGGCGTTCTGGGCCTGGACCACGGCGATGTCCGCCTTGGTGTCCGCGCCGACCACGCTGGCCTGGTACTTCTTGCCGTCGGAGGTGGTGATGACGACGTTCTGGGCGCCGTCGACGACGTGCGCGTTGGTCAGGATCCGGCCGTTCGAGGTGAGGATGACGCCGGAGCCGATGGCCTCGCCCTGGGCGGTCGTGACGTTGATCTGGACGACGCTCGGCGTCACCTTCGCCGCGACCGCGCTGACGTCGCCGGAGGTCGAGTTCGCGACCGTCTGCCCGTTCGCCGCCGGCGTGCTGACCGACGTCGTCGCGCCGTCCGCCGAGGTCGTCGTGAGCCCGACGATCGCGGCGCCGCCGACGCCGCCGACCAGCGCGGCGCCGAGCGCGGTCGCGCTGACGAACATCGCGACCCGGCCACCCTTGCGCGGCTTGGCCTTCAGCGCCGTGGGCGCCTGGGAGCCCGGCGGCGGCTGCGGGGTGAAGAGCGGATTCGGCGCGGCCTGCTGCTGGTAGGCGTACTGCGCGTACGGCCCGTACTGCTGGGTGCTCTGGTGCGGCTGGTGCCCACCGGTTGAGGCGGGGCCGGGCCGACTCTCGTTCTCGGTCATGGCACCAGATTCGCGCCCGTGCTTGTGAGCAGCCTGTGGAAATACCTCAGGCTTTGCTGAGAAGAATCAGCTGAGAAAACTCAGGTAATCCTCAGGCGTCAGACGAAGAACGACGGGACGTCCAGGGCACCTCCCGCCGCTTCGAACTCGTCGTGCACGGCCTTGCGCAGCTCGGCGTCGCCGAGGTAGTCGGCGGCGGTCAGAGCCAGCCCCAGCGCGCCGTCGCGGACTCCCTGGTCGCCCGTCTCGGACCCGGCCGCGGCCGCGAACTCCTTGGTGTGCAACGCAACCGTGGGCCCCGCGATCGCCAGCATCGGGTGCAGCGCCGGGACGCGGTAGGAGAGGTTGCCGAGGTCGGTGGAGCCGGTGAGCGACTCCGGCACGATGCCCGGTGGGAGTGGCTTGCGGCCGGTGATCACCTGGTTGGCCGACCAGCGCCCGGCGAGCGCGGTGTTGAACCGGATGGGCAGGTAGGCCGGCTGGGCGTCCCAGATCAGCTCGACGCCGCAGCCGGTCATCGCCGCGGCGCCTTCGGCGATCGACGTCATGCGGGCGGCGAGGTCGCGCAGGGTTTCCGGGGACTGGGACCGGAGGTAGAACAGCAGCGCGGCCCGGGCCGGGATGACGTTGGGCCGGGCGCCGCCGTCGGTGAACACGCCGTGAACGCGGTCGCTCTGCGGGAGCTGCTGGCGCAGCGCCGAGACACCTTGGTATGCGGCGACGGCGGCGTCGAGCGCGTTGCGGCCCATGAACGGCTGGGCGCTCGCGTGTGCGCCGACGCCGTGGAAGACCATCTCCAGCTGACGCCGCCCGAGGAACGGGTGCAGGGCGATGTCGTGACTGAACGGGTGCAGCATGATCACCGCGTCGACGTCGTCGAACACGCCGGCGCGGGCCAGGATCTCCTTGCCGCCCCCGCCTTCCTCGGCCGGTGTGCCGATCAGGCTGACGCGCCCGCCGAGCCGCTCGGCGACGGTCGCGGCGCCGAGGAACCCGCCCGCGGCGGTGGTGCAGATGACGTTGTGGCCGCAGGCGTGGCCCAGCCCGGGCAGCGCGTCGTACTCGGCGAGGATCGCGATGTGCGGGCCTTGTTGCTGTCGCGTGCTGACGCGCAGCGCGGTGTCGAGCCCGCCGACGCCGACCGTGGCTTCGTGGCCGTGACGCTGCAGGAGGTCGGCCAGGGCGCGGACCGACCGGTGCTCGGTGAACCCCTCCTCGGGGTGGGTGTGCAGATCTTGGCTCAACGCCACCAGATCGGGTGAGCTGCGTTCGACCGCGGCGGTCACTTCGGCCCGCGTCGCCTCGTCCGCGCCGGTGTGCGGCGAGGACAGCGGTTCGGCGGCCGCGACGGCGTCGGCGGTGGCCTCGACCAGGGAACGCAGGTAGCTGTCGTCGGGCGGGACGGGGGCGGTGTCGGTCATGGGTTGCTCCTATGTCAAGCCGCTGCGGGGGGCGTGGTTGGTTGCTGGGTTGTGTCGTGGTGGAGGGTGTTGTAGACGATGCGGGCGAGGCGTCGTTTGAGGGCGCGGAGTGCTTCCATGGTGGTGTCTGCGGTGGTTCGTCGGCGGTGGATGTAGTCGCGGCCGGGACCGTTCAGGCGGGTCTGGGTGACGGCGATGCGGTGCAGTGCGGCGTTGAGTTGCCGGTTGCCGCCGCGGGCCAGCCGGTGTCGGTTGGTCTTGCCGGAGGAGGTGGGGATGGGGGCGACGCCGGCGTGCATGGCGAAGCAGGCTTCGGAGCGGAACCGGGTCACGTTGGCGGTTTCACCGACGATTTTCGCCGCGGTCAGCGCACCACAGCCGGGTATGGCGAGCAGGCGGGGTGCGACGTGCGCCATCCGCTGGGCGAGTTCCCGCTCCAGCGCGTTGGCGCGCACGGTGAGTGCCCGGATGTCGGTGACCAGTTCGGCGGCGACGCGCACCACGATCGATGCCGGCTGCTGGGCCAGCCATGCGGTGAGCCGGTCGAGTTCGCAGAGCCGGTTCAGGCCGCGGGCGGTGGGGTCGAGTTCGGGGTCGAGTTCCTGCAGGTGCCAGCGCAGCCGGTTCTGCATCTGGGTGCGAGTGTTGACCAGGTCTTCGCGGAGGTCGACGAGCAGTTTGACCTCGCGGGAGACGCTGTCGTGTGTGGCGGCCGGCAGGTTCGGTTCGCGCAGCGCGGCCCGGGCGATGGCCAGTGCGTCGATCGGGTCGGACTTTCCGCGCGTGCGGGCCGAGGAGCGGGCCCCGGCCATCAGTTTCGGCGGTACCCGGACCACGGTCTGTCCCGCGGCCAGCAGCGCCCGTTCCAGCCGGGTCGACACGTGCCGGCAGTCTTCCACCGCGAACACCAGCTCGGTGTCCGGCCAGTTCCGCAGTGCCCAGCGCAGCAGCTGCCGGTGACCGGCATCCGTCGCCAGCATCGTCTTCTGGTCGAGTTTGCGTCCGACCTGCTCGACCGCGACCGCGGTGTGGGTGTCTTTATGGACATCGATACCCAGCATCACCACCATGGGGATGGTCTCCTTCCAGCTCGAAGGGACGGCTGGGCCGGCCGGCGGACACACCTCAGTGGGGCGCTGCCACGCTCCTATCAAGTCACGCCGGTCGGCCCTGGCTCACCGGTGACCGGCACAACGCATGATCGCCAACCCACGGGCGGCAGCGACGCTACGAGCCAGGTCACCGGCCAGGATCCCAACCACCGCAACAGCGGCAACAACACCCTGACACTGAGGCGATGCTAACCGGGACCTCCGACATTTTGCGGTGCTCGGCCCGCGACGATCTGCGTGACGCCGGCGTACCGTTCGGTGAGCTCCGTGAAGCCGCGGGCACGGAGGCTCGCCGCGATTTCGCCACGGTCGAACATCTTCTGGCCGCTCACGATCCCGCCGGCCGTCTCGATCAGACGCGCGGGTTGCCAGCCGCGGCGGGCGCTGGTCAGCAGCACAATCCGGCCGCCTGGTTTCACTACGCGCGCGAAGGAGTCCAGGGCGGTCTCCTGCTCGGCGAACATGTGCAGCGCGGCGAAGCAGCAAATGCCGTCTACTGTGGACGGTTTCAGCGGAAGGTGCACGGCGTCGGCGCGCAGGTAGGCGACGGTGTCCGGGCCGCCCTCGGCGACGGCCTTGGCGAGCATGGTGCGGGCGCCGTCGAGGCCGATCGCGAGTCCGTCCGGGCCGACGGCCGCGCCGAACGCGCGGGTGAACCGGCCGGTCCCGCAGGCGACGTCCAGCGCGGTGTGGCCGGGTTTCAGCCGGAGGAGTTCCGTGGCGATCCTGATTTCGCCCGTCATGCTCGGCCCGAGCGGGCCCTTGAGCGCGCGGCCGAGGGCGGGGCGCCAGTAGCGTTCGTAGACCTGCGGGAGCAGGGTGGTGCGCATCAGGCGCTGAGTGAGACCGGTCGGCGGGCCGGCCTGGTGCGCGGCGCCGAGCAGGTCGAGGTAGCCGTCGTCCACTTCGGCCGGCGTCCCGAGCAGGGCCTGGAGACGGTCGGATGCGCTGGTCGGCACGGGTTCTCCTCGCTTTCGGATACCGCCAGTATGTCAACCGTCTGGCCACTCGTTCGAGTGAACAAATCCGGGCTCAGGCGTTCGACGCCCGGAATTGTCGGTCCCCCTTCCTAACGTCGCAGGCGAGGCCCGATCCAGCCCGATCGGGCCCGAGCCGAGGAGGAGAGATGACGACGATTTCCCGTCCCTGTGGCGAGATCTCGGTAATCGGTGAGTTCGACCTGGCCGCGGCAGCCCGCTTCCTGACCGGGTTCGCCCCGGCCGGCCGGCCGGACGCCGAACCCGGCGCCCTGCGGGTGGCGTTCACGCTCGACGGCGAATGGACGCCGGTGGGAGCGGTGCTGCGGCAGAGATCGCCCGGCGAGGTCACGGTCGAGGTCCACGGCCCGCCCGCGCACACCGACGCCGTGGTGGCGCAGGTGAGGAGGATGTGCTCCCTGGACATCGACGGCACGGCATTCCCGGAAGCCGGCGCCCGCGATCCGGTGGTTTCGCTGCTGCAAGGGTTGCACCCGGGCCTGCGCCCGGTCTTGTTCGCATCGCCGTACGAGGCAGCGTGCTGGGCGGTGCTGAGCCACCGGATCTGGATGACACAGGCGGTCAGGCTGCGCCGGCGCTTGACCGAGCGCTACGGCACCGAGGTCGACGTGGGCGGAAGCAGGCTGAGGACGCTCCCGGCCCCGGAGGCGCTGGCGAAGGCGGAGTACCAGCCGGGCTTGCCGGGTCCGAAGCTTCCCCGTCTGAGAGCCATCGCCGAGGCAGCGGCGGAGGGCAAACTGGACGCGGCGACGTTGCGAGCCATGCCGGCTGAGGAAGCACTGAAGCAGCTTCAGTTGCTGCCGGGCGTCGGCCGCTTCAGCGCGGAGCTGATCTTGATCCGCGGTGCCGGTCATCCGGATGTGTTTCCCCGTAGTGAGACACGCCTCCACGAGATCATGCGGGAGGCGTACCACGCCCCGGAGGCGGGAGTCGCGGAGCTGGCGGAGATCGCAGAGGCCTGGGCCCCGTTCCGAAGCTGGGTGTCGTTCCTGTTCCGCGTCGAGGGCGAGGCCCGGATGCGGGAGTCGCGATGACCTGACCCAGCCCCGCCGGCCCCCGGGGCAACCTGGCTGGCCTCGGCCAGACCTGGCCCGACCGACCGGACCCGGGCTGGTCCGCCCCGCCCCGCCCCGCCCCGTCCCGCCCGGGCTCTTCCCGCCCGGCCCGGCCCGGCTCGGTGTTGGCCCGCTTCGGTCCCGGCCCGGCTCGGCCCAGGTCCCGCTTGGCCTGGTCTGGCTTGGCCCGGCCCGGCCCGGCCCGGCCCGGCCCGGCCTGGCCTGGCTCGGCTCGGTGTTGGCCTGCTTCGGTCCTGGCCCGGCTCGGCCCAGGTTCCGCCTGACCTGGTCTGGCTCGGCCTGGTCCGGCCTGACCTGACCCGGCTCGGCCCTGGTCCCGCTTGACCTGGTCCGGCTCGGCCTGGCCCGGCCGAACGGACCAGGCCAAGGCGGCTGACTGGATCGAGGCTAGCTCGACCCCGAGCTGGTCCGTCCCTGCCGGACCGGGGCGACCCGAACCGATGGCGGTCCAGCGGGGCCCGGCCTGGGCTGCGGCCCGCCGTCCAACCGGCGGCCGTCGCATCAGCTGCTCGTCGAGTCCGGATCCGGCTTGGCGCGGCAATGGCTCAGCCGTGTGCGGCGAGTCCCGCTGAAACCCTCGCGCGCCAGCCGACCGGCCGCCAAGCCGATCGACCAGACAGAAAGGAGACCGCCACGACCCAATACCGGAAGCCGCGCAGCAGCAGACGGTGGGGACTCACAGTAGCCAGATATCGCCTGTGGTGAGGTGTCCGGGTGAGCTCGCCCGTTCATTCCGCGCTCGGCGGCCCGGCCGGTGACACCCTGTCAGCACTCCGCGCAGCTGCCGCCACCGATACCGGCTCTCTGCTCGAGCAGGCCCAGGCGCCCGCCGTGGTCACCCTGATCGCCGGTGGTGTGGCGCTGCTCGTCGTACTGGTCGGCGGTACGCCGTGGCGGCGGGCGCGCAACGTCGTCACGATGGTGCACGAGGCCGGCCACGCGCTGGCCGCCGTGCTGGTCGGGCGGCGGCTGCAGGGCATCAAGCTGCACTCGGACACCTCGGGCGTCACCGTCTCGCGCGGCAAGCCCGAGGGGCCGGGCATGGCGTTCACCGCGATGGCCGGGTACCTGGCGCCGTCGGTCCTGGGGCTGCTGTTCGCCAGCCTGCTGGGCGCCGACCTGGTCGGCACGGTACTGGTCCTGATCGCGCTGCTGCTGCTCGGCGTGCTGGTGATGGTGCGCAACGCGTACGGCGTCTTCACCGTCGTCGCCAGCGCTGCGGTGCTGGCGCTGATCGCGTTCGTCGCCCCGGTCGAGCTGCAGGCTCCGTTCGGCTACCTGGTGACGTGGTTCCTACTGTTCGGAGGCGTGCGGCCGGTCGCCGAGCTGCAGGTCAAGCGTCGGCGGGGGCAGGCCCGCGACTCCGACGCGGACCAGCTGGGCCGCTTGACCGCGGTCCCGCCGGTCCTGTGGGTCCTGGTCTTCGCGGTGGCGACGGTCAGCTGCCTGATCGCCGGCGCGCTCTGGCTGCTGGAGCCCGTGGCCAAGTGAGCCGCGGCGCCTGACGGCAGACGAGCCCGTCCGCGGTGGAGCCCGTGGCCGGTCACCGGCGTGCATGCGGCAAACTGGTGGTCCGCGCGGAGGGAGACGTAACGATGGACGAGGTCGCCAAGGCCGTCGAAGAGTGCGCACGGGCGGCGAAGCTCGCCGCGCCGTCGCTGGCTGCCGCGAGCGCCGAGGCCGTCGATGCCGCTCTCAGCGGGATGGCCGAGCGGCTGCTTGCGCACCGTGACGAGATCCTCGAGGCGAACCAGGCCGACGTCGAGCGCGCCAAGGCCGACGGCATGAGCGCCGGCCTGCTCGACCGGCTCACCATAACCCCGGAGCGGCTCACCGGCATGGCCGAACAGCTGCGGCTGCTCGCCGGCGCGCCGCACCAGGAGCGCTCCGTCGACGTATCCACCCTGGACGGCGGGCTGCGGCTGGTCGAACGGCGGCGGCCGGTCGGCGTCATCGGCGCGAACTACGAGGCGCGGCCGAACGTCACCGTCGACGTGGCTTCCCAGCTGGTCAAGTCGCGCAACGCCGGTGTGCTGCGCACCGGCTCGGCCGCGCTCGGGTCGGCCCAGCGGCTGCGGGAGGTCGTCATCGCGCCGGCGCTCGCCGAAGCGGGCATCGACGCCGACTGCGTGCAGCTCGTGCCGCGCGTCGAGCGCGAGGCCGCGTCCGCGCTCGTGCGGCTGCCCGGTCTCGTGCCGTTGGTGATCCTGCGCGGCAGCGGCGACAGCACGCGGGCCCTCGCCACCGAGGCGGCCGTCCACGGCGTGCGCACCCTCGCCCACGCCGACGGCGGTGGCGTCCTCTACGTCGACCGGGGTGCGGACGTCACCAAGGCGCGCGACCTCGTCTACGCCAGCCTCGACCGCTTGGGCGTCTGCAACCGGCTGAACCTGCTGCTCATCCACGAAGACATCCACGACGACGCCTGGCCGGCGATCTCGGACGCGCTCGCCGAGCGCGGCGTCACACCTTCCCTCGCCCCGCACGAGCACCCGATCGGCTACGAGTGGGCGCTGGACTCCGACCGCGAGGCGACCGTCACCGTCGCGAAGGTCGGCTCGCTGTCCGACGCCGTCGAGATCGCCAACGAGCGCACGTCCGGCCTGGCGGCGGGCATCACCACCGAGGACGAGTCGGCCGCCGACGCCTTCTTCGACGGCTACACCGGCACGGGCGTCTTCTGGAACGCCCCGACCCGCCTCCTCGACGGCTTCAAGCTGCTCGCCGTCCCGGAAACCGGCATCAACCTCGACAAGGTCCCCGGTCCCCGCGGCCCGGTGACCTACACCGACCTCTACGTCCGCCAGTACGCGGTCCTGCCGGCCTGAACCGGACGGCGTCAGCGCGTCGGCGGGACACCGGCGAGCCTGCGGAGCTCCTTCACCGTCTCGGCAGCGTTGGTGACCAGCTCGGACGGCCCGTCGGCCTCGCCGGAGTAGCGGTAGATCGCCGTCGGGCCGTCGCTGATGGCGATGGCCGCGACCAGGCGGCCTTCGGGGTCGCGGGTGAGCCCGGTCGTCACCGACACCTCCCGGCCGACGGTGTCGACCGTGGTGAGCGTCCGCTCCTTGTACCAGCCTCGCGTTGTCATGATCAAAAAGCTCCGGGGGAATGGGCACGACAGGGGGATACGTCCTAGGACGCGGGGACCGCCCCGCGCGTTACGGCATACTGGGCCGGGTGATCTCCCGGCCGCACGTCCTGCTGTCCGCCGCGCAGTCGCTCGACGGCTACCTCGACGACAGTTCGCCCGAGCGGCTCGTGCTGTCCACAGAGGACGATTTCGCCGTCGTCGACCGGTTGCGGGCCGAGGCCGACGCCATCTTCGTCGGGGCCGGCACCGTGCGGGCCGACAACCCGCGGCTGCTCGTCCGCTCGCCCGAGCTGCGGCGGCAACGCCTGGACCAGGGGAAGCCCGAACAACCCGTCAAGGTCACCGTGACCACGCGCGGCCTCGACCCGGACGCGCAGTTCTTCACCGTCGGGGACACCGAAAAGATCGTCTACGCCCCACCCGGTGCCGCGGACGCGCTCAAGCACGCCGCCACCGTCGTCGACGCGGGGGACCCGCCCGACTTCGGGCGCATCCTCGACGACCTCGGCGCGCGCGGCATCGAACGCCTGCTGGTCGAGGGCGGCGGCGGGATCCACACGCGGTTCCTCACCGAAGGCCTCGCCGACGAGCTGCGGCTCGCGATCGCGCCGTTCTTCGTCGGGCAGCCGGACGCGCCCCGGTTCGTCGGGCCCGGCCTCTACCCGCGGCCGCTCGTACTGACCGCCGCGAACGAACTGCAGGGCATGGCGATCCTCGAGTATCGCGCCGCCGACGAGCCGGCCGGCCGGGACGTCCAGCGTCTCAAGGAAGCCATCGCGCTCGCCGCCGAGTGCCCGCCCAGCCATACCTTCCGGGTCGGCGCCGTCATCACCGACGCCGACGGCGAAGTCGTCGCCACCGGGCACTCCGGCGAGGGCGACCCGAACAACCACGCCGAAGAAGCCGCGCTGGCCAAGTGCGCCGGCGACCCGCGGCTGGCCGGCGCGACCATGTACAGCTCACTGGAACCGTGCAGTCACCGCAGTTCGCACCCGCGCAGCTGCACCCAGCTCGTCCTCGACGCCGGCATCCCGCGTGTCGTGTTCGCCTGGCGGGAGCCGCCCGTCTTCGTCGACGCCCGGGGCACCGAGCTGCTGCGGCAGGCCGGGCGGCACGTCGTGGAGGTTCCCGCGCTGACCCCGGAGGTCCAGCGCGAGAACACCCACCTCGACTTCTGAAACTCGCGAAGAGATCAGCAGGCGCCGTTGTCCTGCCAGACGCCCCATTCGCCGGTGGTCCCGGGCTCCTCGCCCTGCGTCCACCACTTGGCGGTCCACTTGTGGCTGTTGTGCGAGACGACGTTGTCCTTGACGTAGACCTTCGTCCGGTCCCACTCCGCCGCGGTGCACGAGCCGCCGCCCGGCGTGGTCGGGGTGGTCGTCACCGGCGGGGTCGTCTGCGGCGGCGTCGCCCCGGCGAAGCGGACGCTGAACTTCGTGAAGTCCCAGTCGTTCTGCGGGACGTTGCTGCAGACGCCGTTGTCCGTGGTGCCGACGCAGGCGCGGTCCCGGTTGACCGACCAGAACGTGAAGCGGCCGAGGCCGTGGCTGGTCGCGTAGTCGTACACCGTCTGGAAGTCCGACGTGTAGAACATCTCGGCCGCGTCCGACTTGCCGTTCATGCCGGAAAAGCCTTCGTGCGAGTACGCGGTGGCGCTGTCCCAGCCCATGTGTGACATCAGCAGGCCGTGGAGCGCTTCCAGCGCCGACACCTGCGACGAGCCGCCGTTGAAGCCGCCGTCGAAGGGCATGATCGAGAAGTTGTTCGGCGTGAAGCCGATCGACTTCGCCTGGTCGATCAGCTGCGTGCCGAACCAGCCGGTGCCGGCCGCGGTGCCCGGCATGGTCACCGAGACGAACAGGCCGGGGTTGTTGGCCTGCAACGTCTTCGCGGCGCCGAGCTCGTTCGCGATCGCGGCGGTGTTTTCGTACTCGGGCTCTTCGAGGTCGAAGTCGATCGCCTTGAGCGAGTACTTCGTGATGACCTGCTGGTACGCGGCGGCCGTCGCGGCCACCGTGCCGCAGGTCTGGCCGAGCTTGGTGCCGCCGTACCCGCCGACGGACACCGAGACGTCGCCACCCGCGCCGCGGATCCGCGAGATCACGCCCGCGACGGCGGTGTCGGACGAGACCGCGGACGTGCCGTCCCAGGTGGGGCTGCAGCCGCCGCCGTTCGGCGCGAGGATGAACGCGAGCTGGAACGCCTTGAGCCCGGTCGCGTTCATCACGGTGATCGGGTCCGGCGGGTTGTTGCTCTGGGGCATCAGGTACGGCGCCGCGGCGTACCAGTTGGTGCTCAACGCCGCGGTCGCCGACGGTGCGCCGAGCACGAGGCTGACGGCGGTGGCGGCGAAAGTGGCGGCGGCGAGCCCGACGGCGGCCAGTCTGCTCCTGCGCATGAGCTGTCCTCCCGGTGGGGATCGAGGTGGACAGATCATTGGACTAGACCATTGATGAAGTCAAGGCGCGAAAGTCGGTTCGGTGAAAAGCGCGGGCGAAAAGCGCCGGAATATCCGAAATTCGTCCACGGGACGAGCCGGGAAAGTCACGCCGCGGGCAGCGACACGACCACCACGAGGCCGCCGTCCGCGCGTGCGCTCGCCGTCACCTCGCCGCCGTGGGCGTGGGCCACCGAGCGGACGATCGACAACCCGAGCCCGGTCCCTTCCGCCGCCACGCGGGCGCGGCGGTGGAACGGGTCGAACAGCGCCGGCACCTCGGCCGGCGGGATCACCGGCCCGCTGTTCGCGACCTCCAGCTCCACCCGCCCCGGCAGCGACCGGGTCGCCACGCGCACCCAGCCGCCGGGCACGTTGTGGCGCATCGCGTTCTCCACCAGGTTGCCGGCCAAGCGCTCCAGCAGCACCGCGTCGCCGGCCGTCACCGCTTCGGCCAGGGACTGTTCCACCTCCGGCGGCGCCACCTGCGCGACCAGCGCCGCGAGATCCACCGGGCTTCGCGAGGTCAGCGCGCTCTCCGACTTCGCCAGCAGCAGCAACCCGCTGATCAGCTTTTCGTTCCGCGCGTTGATCTGCAGCAGCTTGCCGCCGAGCTCCCGGACGTCGCCCCCGCGGCGCATCGCCACCTCGACCAGGGACCGGTTCAGCGTCAGCGGCGTGCGCAACTCGTGCGAAGCGTTCGCGACGAACCGCCGCTGGGCGTCGAACGACCGGTCGAGGCGCTCGACCATCACGTCGAACGCGTCGGCGAGGTTCTTCACCTCGTCGTCGGGCCCGCGCAGGGCGATCCGCGCCTGCCCGCCCGGGTCGGCCGCCGCGGCGATGCGGCGCGCGGTGTCGGTGACCTGCCGCAACGGCGCCAGCGCCCGCCCCGCCACCAGCCACCCGAGACCGGCCGCCAGCACCGCGACCGCGCCGAGGGCGATCGCCCCTTGCGTCAGCAGCGACGTCGCCGCCGCCGCGCGGAGCTGGCGGGCCTGCTCGTCGAGGGCGTCCAGGGACGGCAGCGGCGGCGCCCCGGGCGGCGGGGCACCGTTGAGCACCGCGACCCGCTGCCCGACCTGCCGCGTGAACAGCAGGTACGTCACGCCCAGCAGCGCCACGCCGGCCAGCAGGAACAGGCCGCCGTAGAGCACGGTCAGCCGCAGCCGGAGGTTCACCGGAGCCGGTAGCCGACGCCGGTGACCGTCTCCACTAGCGGTGGGTCGCCGAGCTTGCGGCGCAGTTTGAGGACGGTGAGCCGGACCGCGCCGGTGAAGGGGTCCGCGTGCTCGTCCCACACCTTCTCCAGTAGGTGTTCGGCGGACACGGCGGCGCCGTCCGCGCGCAGCAGCTCGGCGAGCACGGCGAACTCCTTTTTGGACAGTGGTAGGCCGCGCCCGTCGCGGAACGCCTCGTGCCGCGCCGGGTCGAGCGTGACGCCGGACCGGCTCAGGACGGGCGGCGCGGCCGGTCGGCAGCGCCGCCCCAGCGACTGGATGCGGGCGGCCAGCTCGGGGAACGCGAACGGCTTCGTCAGGTAGTCGTCCGCGCCGAGGGACAGCCCGGCGACGCGGTCGGTGATCTCCACGGCCGCGGTCAGCATCAGCACCCGCGTCGCCGCTTCGGATGCGACGACCTGCCGGCAGACGTCGTCGCCGTGCACGACCGGCAGGTCCCGGTCGAGCACGACGACGTCGTAGTCGTGCACGGCGATCCGCTCGAGCGCCGCGCCGCCGTCGTGGGCGATGTCGACCGCGTGGGCGTCCTCGCGTAGCCACTCCGCGATCGCGTCCGCGAGCATCGGCTCGTCCTCCACCACCAGGACCCGCATGCCCCGATGATCGCCGCGCCCGTGTTTCTTCGCCGTTAGCACCGGTAGAGCGTGTCCGCGCCCCCGATGACGCGGGTCGGCCGGCCGCCGTACTCGGCGGGGTCGACGACCGTGCAGTGCCGCTCGATCCAGCGTTGCCGTTCGCCCTGGACAGGGCTTCGAGGCGGTCCGGGCGGGGTGCCGGCGCCGCTCAGGACGAACCGCAGCTTGCCTTCGGCGAGCCAGCGCTCCAGCTGGGCGACGGACGGCGCGTTGTCCCGGCCGCCGAAGCCGCCCATGCCGATCACGGTCGCGTCGGAGTCGATGAGGAACGGCGCGACCACCCCCGCCTCGGCGTTCACGGCGAGAGTGATTTCGGTGCCGTTGCGGCGGGCGTAGTCGAGGATGCGGCGTTGCTCGTCCGACAGCTTCGTCGCGCCGTCGCCTCCCACGAGCATCAACCGCGGACCGCCGGGTGACGGCGGCGGAGGAGGAGCTCCCGGGCCGGTGGCGGGCCCGGCGGCGGGCAGTGTCCCGGCCGACGTGCTCTGCGCGGCGGCGTACGACCAGACGGCGGGCGTGAGCAGCAGCGGCACCAGCGCGGTCAACAGCGTGACCCGGCTTCGCCCGAAGTACAGGCCGGCGATGGCTGCGACCCCCGTGCCGAGCACGGCCCAGCGTGTCCAGCCGTGGAACGACGTGTCCCGCGAGGTCAACACGAACGCCCACGCCGCGGTCAGCGCGACGACCAGCGGGAGCAGAGTGCGCCGGTGCTGCCGCCACAGCAGCGCCAGCCCGGCGGCGGAAACCGCGGCGACGGCGGGGGCCAGCGCCGTCGTGTAGTACGGGTGCCAGATGCCGCCGGCGAAGCTGAAGACCACGGTGGTCACGAGCAGCCAGCCGCCCCAGAGCAGCCACCCGGCGTCGCGCCACCGGCGGCCGAGGACGACCAGCACGAGCAGGCACAGCGGCAGTAGCCACGAGATCTGCCCGCCGACGACGTCGTTGAACATCCGGCCGGGTCCGGGTTCACCGCCGAACGACGACATGGTCTGCTGCCCGTTGCGCATGATCATCATGCCGCCGCCCTCGCCGTTGCCGGAGAGCCGGCCGAAGCCGTTGTAGCCGAAGACGAGGTCCCACGCGGAGCCGTCTTCGCTGCCGCCCATGTAGGGCTTGGCGCCGGGCCACCAGTCGTACAGGGCGATCCACCAGAACGAGGAGACGACGAGGACGAGACCGGCGCCGAGGACGTCGAGCAGCCGCCGGCGCAGCGGCCCGCTCGTCCCGGCGAGGTAGGCGGCGACCAGGGCGGGAACGATGATCCACGCCTGCAGCATCTTGGTCAGGAAGCCGCAGCCGACGAAGAAAGCGCACCACCACAGCCACTTCCGGCCGTCCCGCAGCGCGCGGGTGAGCGCGTACGCGGCAGCGACGAGGAAGAGGACGAGCAGCGTGTCGGGGTTGTTGTCCCGGTTGATGATCACGGTGACGGGTGTCAGCGCGAGGATGGCGGCGGCCAGGAGGGCGACGTTCTCGCCGGCCCAGAGCCGGACAGTGCGGTGCAGGAGGAACACCGCGGCGACGCCTTCGAGGACTTGGGGCAGCAGCAGCGCCCAGCCGTGGTAGCCGAAGATCAGCACCGAAAGCGCTTGCGGCCACAACGCGAGAGGCGGTTTGTCGACCGTGACGACGCCGTAGGGATCGAAGGAGCCGAAGAGGAAGTCGGTGAAGTTCTCCGTCATCGACTTGGCGGCGGCGGAGTAGTAGGTGTTCCCGAACTGGCCGTCGCCGATCTTCCAGGCGTAGAGGACGGCGGCGCCGAGGCAGACGAGCGGAAGCGCCCAGGGGCGGGTACGCGGAGGGGCGGCGGTGATCATGCCCGCCACCCAACTCCGGCCCGCGTTTCCCGGGCGTTTCCGTTTTACTGTCGGTGACGCAGTTGCCGGTGCCGCAGCGGTACGCCGGCAGTCACTCCGACTCGAGGTCGCCCTCCAGCGACAGGTACACCTCGCGCATCTTCGCCAGCAGCTCCGGGTCCGGCTCCTCCCACAGGCCCCGGTCCGCGGCCTCGTTCAGCCGCTCCACGATCCCGCGCAACGCCCACGGATTGGCCTTCCGCAGGAACTCCTGGTTCACCTCGTCCAGCACGTACGACTCGGTCAGCTTCTCGTACATCCAGTCTCCGACGACGCCCGCCGTCGCGTCGAAGCCGAACAGGTAGTCCACTGTGGCCGCCAGCTCGAACGCGCCCTTGTAGCCGTGGCGGCGCATCGCCGCGAGCCAGCGCGGGTTGACGACGCGCGCCCGGAACACCCGGGCCGTCTCCTCGCCCAGCGTGCGCGTGCGGACCGCGTCCGGCGAGGTGCTGTCACCCACGTAGGACGCCGGGGCCGAGCCCGTCAGGGCGCGTACCGTCGCAATCATGCCACCGTGGTACTGAAAATAGTCGTCCGAGTCCGCGATGTCGTGCTCGCGCGTGTCGGTGTTCTTCGCCGCCACCACGATGCGCTTGTACGAACTTTCCATGTCCTCGCGCGCCGGACGGCCGTCCAGGTCGCGGCCGTACGCGAAGCCGCCCCACACCGCGTACACCTCCGCGAGGTCCTTGTCGTCGCGCCAGTTGCCGCTGTCCATCAGCGGCAGCAGGCCCGCGCCGTACGCACCCGGCTTCGACCCGAAGATCCGCGTGGTCGCGCGGCGGGCATCTCCGTGCGAAGCCAGGTCCGCCGAGACGTGCGCGCGGACGAAGTTTTCGTCGAGAGGTTCGTCCAAACCGGCCACCAGCCGGACGGCGTCATCGAGGAGCGTGATCACGTGCGGGAACGCGTCGCGGAAGAACCCGCTGATCCGGACCGTGACGTCGATCCGGGGCCGGCCCAGCTCCTCCAGGGGGATCGCCTCGATGCCGGTGACGCGCCGGGATGCTTCGTCCCACACCGGCTGGACACCCAGCAGCGCCAGGACTTCCGCCGCGTCGTCGCCGGACGTCCGCATCGCCGACGTGCCCCACACCGACAGCCCGACCGACCGCGGCCAGTCGCCGGTGTCCTCCCGGTAGCGGCGAAGCAGCGAATCGGCGAGGGCCTGCCCGGTCTCCCAGGCGAGCCGGCTCGGGATGGCCTTCGGGTCGACGGTGTAGAAGTTCCGCCCGGTCGGCAGCACGTTGATCAGCCCGCGCAGCGGCGACCCGCTCGGTCCGGCCGGGATGTACCCGCCGTCCAGCGCGTGCAGCACCGCGTCCAGCTCGCCCGAGGTGCCTGCGAGGCGGGGCACGATCTCCTCGGCCGCGAAGGAAAGTACCCGGGCGACCGCGGGATCCGGCGCCACCGACGCCACCGCGGTCGCGTCCCAGCCCCGCATCTCCATCGTCCGGACGAGCTCGCGCGCCGTCTTCTCGACCGCGTCCACTTCGGACATCGGCGCGTCTTCCTTGAGCCCCAGCGCCGAGCGCAGTCCCGGCACCGCACCCTGCTTGCCGCCCCACATCTGCGACGCGCGCAGCATCGCCAGCACCAGGTTGACGCGCGCTTCGCCGGTGGGCGCCGCGCCGAGAACGTGCAGCCCGTCGCGGATCTGCGCGTCCTTGACCTCGCACAGCCAGCCGTCGATGTGCAGCAGGAAGTCGTCGAACTCCGCGTCGTGCGGCCGTTCCTCGACGCCGAGGTCGTGGTCCAGCTTGGCGGCCTGGATCAGCGTCCAGATCTGCTGGCGCACGGCCGGCAGCTTCGCCGGGTCCATCGCCGCGATGTTCGCGTGCTCGTCGAGCAGCTGCTCCAGCCGGGCCATGTCGCCGTAGGACTCCGCGCGCGCCATCGGCGGGATCAGGTGATCGACGATCGTCGCGTGCGCCCGCCGCTTGGCCTGCGCGCCCTCGCCCGGGTCGTTGATCAGGAACGGGTAGACCAGCGGCAGGTTCCCGAGCACGGCGTCCGGCGCGCACGAGGCCGAGAGCCCGGCGGTCTTGCCCGGCAGCCATTCGAGCGACCCGTGCTTGCCCAGGTGGACGACGGCGTGCGCGCCGAACTCCTCCTCGAGCCACCGGTACGCGGCCAGGTAGTGGTGGCTCGGCGGCAGGTCCGGGTTGTGGTAGATCGCGACCGGGTTTTCGCCGAACCCGCGCGGCGGCTGGATCATGATGATCACGTTGCCGCTCTGCAGCGACGCCAGCACGATGTCGCCGTTGTCGACGTACAGCTCGCCCGGCGCGGGACCCCAGTGCTCCTCGACGCCGTCACGCAGTCCGGCCGGCAGCGCGTCGAACCACTCCTGGTACCGCGCGGCCGGAACGCGGATCGGGTTCCCGGCCAGCTGTTCCTCGGTGAGCCACTCCGGGTCCTGGCCGCCGGCGGCGATCAGCGCGTGGATCAGCGCGTCGCCGTCGGGCTGGTCGGTGCCGGTCGGGTCGACGCCCGGAAAGGCGTCCGGGCCCAGGTCGTAACCCAGCGCGCGCATCCGCCGCAGCAGCTCGATCGCCGACGCCGGCGTGTCCAGCCCGACCGCGTTGCCGACGCGAGAGTGCTTCGTCGGGTACGCGGAGAGCATCAGCGCGATGCGACGTTGTGACGGCGGCGTGTGCCGCAGCCGGGCGTGCGCCAGGGCGATGCGAGCGACGCGGGACGCGCGTTCGGCGTCCGGCACGTACCGGGGGAGGCCGTCTTCGTCGAGTTCCTTGAACGAGAACGGCACCGTGATCAGCCGTCCGTCGAACTCCGGGACGGCCATCTGGTTCCCGGCGTCGAGCGGCGAGAGACCGTCGTCGTTGGCCGCCCACGTCTCGCGGTCGCTGGTCAGGCACAGCGCCTGCAGGATCGGGACGTCGAGCGCGGCCATCTCGGCGACGTCCCAGGCCTCGTCGTCGCCGCCCGCGCCCACCTCGGACGGCCGCGTGCCGCCCGCCGCGAGCACGGTGACCAGCAGAGCGTCCACGGAAGCCAGCTCGGCCATCATCTCCGGCTCGCGCGTACGCAGCGAAGCACAGTAGATCGGCAGCGCGCGCCCGCCCGCGGCTTCGATCTCGTCGGCGAGCGCGTGCACGAAGGCCGTGTTCCCGGACAGGTGGTGCGCGCGGTAGTACAGGATGCCGATGACCGGGCCGTCGCTCTTCGCCGGGCGCTCGAGAACGCCCCACGCGGGCTGTGCCGCGGGAGGCTCGAAGCCGTCGCCGGTGAGCAGGAGCGTGTCGGAGAGGAACCGGTGGAGCTGGGTGAGGTTCGCCGGGCCGCCCTGCGCGAGGTAGGCGTGGGCCTCGGCGGCGATGCCGGCCGGGACGGTCGAGAGGTTCATCAGCTCGGCGTCCGGCGTCTGCTCCCCGCCGAGGACGACGACGTGGGCGCCCGACGCCCGCAGCGTGTCCAGGCCGTCCTGCCAGCTCCGCGGGGTGCCGAGGATCCGCGCGACGACGATCTTCACACCGTCCAGGAGCTCCGGCAGCTCGGCGACGTCGAGCCGGGCGGGGTTGCCGAGCCGGTACTCGCCGCCGGAGGAACGGGCGCTGAGCAGGTCGGTGTCCGAAGTGGACAGAAGCAGGATCACGAGGTTCCTCCTCGGGGTCCGCGCCCCGGGTCGACGGGCGCGCCGGCCGGAGTTCCTGGCTCCCGGAATCTCTTCCGGTCACAGTGGCGGGACCGCCCCGGATTCTCACCGGGTTCCTCCACCTGCCGACGCGTGGGTTATCGCCCTCACTCTCCGGTGCCGGTCGAGGCGCGTCAAGGTGACGTTGCCCCGGGTAACCTGACGGCTTGGAATCCCTGCTCCGGAGCTTCACCGCCGCACAGTCGACCCGCCAGCCGTACCGCCACCCCACGGCGGCCGAGCTCGAAACCGCCGGAACCCGCTTCGCCGCGTGGCTCGACGGCCGTCCCCACCACCTGGCTGACCTGGGCTTCTCCGTGAGCGGCGACGTCGTCGTCCAGGAGCCCGGCACCGAGCGGGCCTGGGGGCTCTACGCGATCGACCGGTCCGCGCCGCCGTCGCTGGTGGTCGAGGTGCCGCACCCGTCGTCCGACCTGCGGACCGACCGGGTCGGCCTGGCGCTCTTCCGGCGGGTGCCCGGCGCCGTCCTCGCGGTGGCCGGCGCGCACCGCCGCCGGGAGGACCCGGCGCACGACCCGCGGACCGTCTTCCACGTCGTCAGCACGCTGCTCGCCCGCCGCGGCCTGCCGCAAGTGCAGCTCCACGGCTTCAACGACCGCACGATGCCCGCGGCCGACGTCGTCGTTTCGGCCGGGGCCGCGGAAGCCGGCGACGCGGCTCGCCGGGCCGCGGACCGCCTGGAAGCCGCCGGGTTCCGCGTCCGGCGGGCCTGGGCCGACCCCTGCCGCGGCCTGGCCGGGACGACGAACGTCCAGAGCCAGGCCGCCGGCGACACCCCGTTCCTGCACGTCGAGCTCAACCGGACGACCCGCGAGACCCGCCGCGACGACGTCGTCCGCGCGCTCGCCGAGGCCGACCTGCGCAAGCCCTAGGCGGACCGCTCACCCAGGCGGGGGAAGGGCTTCGTCGAGAACAGCACTTCGACGGACACCTCGAAGAACTCCGCGATCCGCAACGCCAGGTAGAGCGAAGGGCTGTACTCGCCGCGCTCCAGGTAGCCGATCGTCTGGTAGTGCACCCCGAGGGCCTCGGCCAGCTGCCGCCGCGAGATCGACCGTTCCGCGCGCAGCATCGCGATCCGGTTGTAGACGACCTCACTCATCACTACCCCACACGCTGCATGGCCTTCTGCCGCCGTTCGGCCACCGACGAGCCCGCCTCGCGTCGCGCCATGCGGCGGAGCAGGACCGGGGCCAGCGCGAAGCCGAGCACCGCCCATGCGAGCAGGACCGCCACGGTCGCCACCGGCCGCCAAGACTGGCCGATCTCGACGACGACCGCGCCGTCCGGCAGCAGCGCCGAGCGCATCCCGAGGCCGAGCCAGTACATCGGGAACACCTGCGCGATGTCCTGCACCCACACCGGCAGCGCCGTGATCGGGTAGAAGATCCCCGAGATCGCGCCCATGCCCATCACCGGCAGGGTGATCAGCCCGATGGATCGCGCGCTGTTGGCCAGCGAGCCCAGCGCCGCGCCGATCGGCATCGTCGCGGCCATGCCGAGCACCAGCACCCCGAGCAGGTGCAGGTACGACCCGACGCCGTCGGGCGCCAGCGCGGAGAACGCGAACAGGCAGGGGACCAGGACCGCGGCGACGGAGGTGAGCTGGGCGAGCGACAGCGCCGTCGTCTTCCCGATCAGGTACCCGAGCATCCCGTTCGGGGTCGCCTTCGCCCGCAGCAGCGTGCCGTCCTCGCGGTCGATGGCCAGGTAGCCCGCCGCGCCGGTCAGGCCCTGGAACACGATGCCGGCGCCGAGCACGCCGGGCACGGTCGCCGCGCCGAGCGAGAACGACGTGCCGGGCAGGGTGGCGTTGCGCATGAAGAACAACGTACCGAGGAAGAGCAGCACGAAGACGACCTGCCCGACCACGTCGTCGAGGTTGGTCCACGTCTGCTTGAACTCGATCCAGCCGCGGGCCACCCCGGCCCGCACGGCGACGGCGTTCATCGCGCACCCGCTTCCTGGAGGCCGAGCTCCGTCTCGCCGCCGGTCTCGGCGCGGTGGACCAGCGTCATGTAGGTGTCCTCCAGCGACGCCCGCCGGACCTCGAGGTCCGCGACGGCCTCGCCGTGCTGCTTGAACAGGTCGTACACGTACTTCGTCGCTTCGGTCGTCGAGTGCACGAAGCGCTGCCCGCCGATGCTCCAGCGGACCTCGGCCTCGCCGGAGATCTGCCGGCTCAGCTCGTCGGCCGAGCCGTCGGCGACGATCCGGCCGCCGTTGAGGATGAGGATCCGGTCGGCCAGCTTCTCGGCCTCGTCGAGGTCGTGCGTGGTCAGCAGGATCGTCGTGTCGAGCTCGTCGGACAGGCGGTGCACCAGGTCGTGGAACTCCCGCCGGGCCTCCGGGTCGAAGCCCGCGGTCGGCTCGTCGAGGAACAGCAGCTCGGGGCGGCCGACGATGCCGATGGCGACGTCGAGCCGCCGCCGCTGACCGCCGGAAAGCTGCTTGAGCTTCTTGCCCGCGTGCTCGGTGAGGCCGACCGCGGCGATCAGCTCGTCGGCGTCCCACGGCCGCGGGTGCGACGCCGTCGAGTACGGCGCGTAGTACCGGCCGAGGTGGGCGAGCAGCTCGCGGACACGCCATTTCCCGTGGTCACGCCAGGACTGGAGCACGACCCCCAGCCGTGCCCGCCAGTCCTCGCCGCCGTGCGCCGGGTCGACGCCCAGCACGCTCACCTCGCCGGCCGACCGCATGCGGAAGCCTTCGAGGATCTCGATCGTCGTCGTCTTGCCCGCGCCGTTCGGCCCGAGCAGGCAGACGACCTCCCCCCGGTACGCCTCGAATTCGACGCCGTGGAGCACGTCGTTCGTGCCGTACCGCATCC